>NZ_JAPWCL010000006.1:0-122942 GCF_041433955.1 Pauljensenia sp. 20925_1_25
TGCAAGGAAAAGAGGGCATCCGAAAAATTTCGGATGCCCTCTTTTCACGCCTGATCAGTGGAGCTCAACGACCGCGAGATTCTTGCGTCCCTTGCGAATGAGAGCCAAACCACCGGCAAGTAGGTCATTCTCCCCGAAAACAGCCTCGGGGTCCTCAACCTTCACGTTATTGACGGAAGCACCGCCGGAGGAAATGGTGCGGCGTGCGGCCGTCTTGCCTTTCTCAAAGCCCAGGGCGACGAGAGCGTCGGCGACGGTGGACTCGCCCAGGGTCAAAGAAGCACGGGGAAGGTCTGCGGTCGCGGCGGCCAGGGTGGCCTCGTCGAGATCACGGATGTCACCGCCGCCCCACAGGGCCTGGGTCGCAGCGAGAACACGCTCGAGCTGATCAGCACCGTGCACCAGCTCCGTGACGGAGGCAGCCAGGGCCTTCTGCGCGGCACGCTGGTGAGGACGCTCGGCGACCTCGAGCGCCAGAGCTTCGATCTCCTCGCGCGACTTGAAAGTGAAGATCTTCAGGAAACGGACCACGTCCTCGTCAGCCACCTGCAGCCAGAACTGGTAGAAGGCGTAGGGGGTCATCATCTCCGGGTCGAGCCAGATAGCCCCGCCCTCAGACTTGCCGAACTTGGTGCCGTCGGCCTTGGTGATGATCGGCGTGGTCATGACGTGGGTATCAACACCCTCAACCTTACGGATTAGGTCGACGCCGCCGACCATGTTGCCCCACTGGTCGTTGCCACCGGTTTCGAGCGTGCAGCCGTGACGACGGTAGAGCTCAAGGAAATCGTTGGCCTGGAGCACCTGGTAGGAGAATTCCGTGTAGGAGATACCCTCGTCTGACGCGATTCGACGGGCGACGATGTCCTTGTTGAGCATGGTTCCCACGCGGAAGTATTTGCCGATAGTGCGCAGCAGGTCGATGGCGCTCATTTCCTGGGTCCAATCCAGGTTGTTCACCATCTGCGCGGCGGCGGGCCCCTCGAAGTCGAGGAACTTCGAGATCTGCGCACGCAGGCGTTCCGCCCAGCCTCGCACAACCTCGGTGGATTGCAGCTGACGCTCGCCACTCTGACGCGGATCTCCGATCTGACCGGTCGCTCCGCCCACGAGCGCGAGCGGGCGGTGGCCCGCAAGCTGCAGGTGCCGCATGACGATCAGCTGGACGAGGTGGCCATGGTGCAGGGAGGGGGCCGTCGGGTCGTAACCGCAATAGAAGGTGACAGGTCCGGCGCTCAGGTGTGCGCGAAGCGCCTCGAGGTCGGTGTGCTGCGCGAGCAGCCCACGCCACTGCAGGTCGTCCAGAATGTCTGTCACGAAAGTTGTCCTTCCTTGCGGATTTGACGGGTTGTTGTGGTTGTAAGTGTATCGGCTTCGCAGCCAGGGGCGTTAGCGCAGCCCAGCGACCGCCCACTGCCATGCATCCTCGAGGCCAGCCCGGGCCTCGTCGAGCTGCTCGGCCACGCGTACCGGTGCGGTACCGCCGCGACCCAGGCGCGCGCCGACGGAGCCGTCGACGGTGAGCACGGAACGTACCTCGGGGTCGAGATGGGACGAGGCCTGGGCGAGTTCAGCATCGGTCAGATCCGCGAGTTCCACTCCCCTGGCTTCGGCGAGGCGAACGCAAGCACCCGAGATCTCGTGCGCATCGCGGAACGGCACGCCGCGCTTGACGAGCCATTCAGCGATGTCGGTGGCCAGCGAGAAACCCTGAGGGGCGAGCTCGGCGAGGCGCTCGAGGTGGATGGTCATCGTGTCGATCATGCCGGCGACGGCGGGGCACAGGACGTCGAGAGTGTCGATCTGATCGAAGACGGGTTCCTTGTCTTCCTGCAGGTCGCGGTCGTATGCCAGGGGCAGGGCCTTGAGGACAGCGAGGAGGGCGGTCAGGTCGCCGATGAGACGGCCGGCCTTGCCGCGCGCGAGCTCGGCGACGTCGGGATTCTTCTTCTGGGGCATGATCGACGAGCCGGTCGAGTAGGAGTCGTCGAGCGTAACGTAACCGAATTCCTTGGTGTTCCAGATAACGATCTCTTCGCTCAGGCGGGAGATGTCGATGCCGATCTGAACGCAGATGAAGGAGAACTCGGCGACGACATCGCGCGCGGCGGTGCCGTCGATGGAGTTTTCGACGGAGTCACTAAAACCGAGGGCCGCGGCGATGCGGCGCGGATCCATGCCGAGGGTGTTACCAGCGAGTGCGCCGGAACCGTAGGGAGAGATGGCGGCGCGTTTGTCCCAGTCGCGCAGGCGGGCCACGTCGCGCAGGAGCGGCCAGACATGGGCCAACAGGTGGTGGGCGACGAGGACGGGCTGGGCATGCTGCATGTGGGTACGTCCCGGCATGACGGCGTCTCCCGCGCGCTCAGCTTGGCCGACGAGGGCCTGAGCGATGTCGAGAACGCGACCAGCCAGGTGGCGCGCCTCTTCACGCAGATACACGCGAATGAGAGTAGCGATCTGGTCGTTGCGCGAGCGTCCGGCGCGCAGCTTGCCGCCCAGGGTCGCGCCCGCCCGCTCAATCAGGCCGCGCTCGAGCGCGGTGTGCACGTCTTCATCGTCGGGGCTGGGAACGAAGGCTCCTGAAGAAACGTCAGCGTCGAGCCGCGACAGAGCGTCATGCATGTCCGCACACTCTTGGTCGGAGAGCAAACCAACGCGGTGCAGCTCGTCGGCATGCGCGTGCGAGCCTGCGATGTCGACGTGGGCAAGCCGGAAATCGAAGTGGGTCGAGACACTCAGCGCGGCAAGCGCCTGCGACGGCCCACCAGCAAAGCGGCCACCCCACAAGGACACGTGCGTTTCGGACTGCGACATGGTGGACCTCCCGAGGTCGACAAAGGGAATAAACGTTCTGGACTTAAGAGTATTCGAGATACTGTCGTGCCGCCGACGGCCATACGATGGGTACCTCTCCGCGCACCTTGACCCACGTGGCGATGATGACGAAGAGCATCCAGTTGCCTTCGAAGAGAAGGCGGGATTCGGTGAAGGACTGGATGAACATTGCGATCATGAGAACGGCAGGGATGACGTCCCACAGGTTGTCGTCGATGTGGGCGACCGCGACCTTGACGACGCGGAACAACGTCCAGATGATCGCTGCCGTCGCCAGGAACGCGCCTACGCAACCTGTCGTCAGGGCCGCCTCCACGTAGGCATTGTGAGCCTGGTTCGTCGATGTTCCGTCCTGACGCACCACAAGGCCCGCGAATGGTTCCAGCCACGTGGGCCAGCCAATAAACCATCCCCAGCCCCCAAGCGGGCGCTCAGCGATGAGCGGCGCGGCGGAGTGCCAGATGATGGAGCGCCCGCTCATGTCCGGGCTACGCCCAAAGGCATCGGCGATCCAATGCCGCGCAAAGAATGCAATAACCGCCGCGATGATGCCCGTCCCCGTGAAGATACCGACGACGCGCAGGCGCAGGTGCACGGGGACGCGCCGCTGAACGACCAAGCCCACGACAACAGTCAAGCAACCCGCGGTAGACAGAGCGACTGTCGCGGATTGCGTGAGGAGCAAGGTGACGCCGCACGCAGCGAGCCACGCGAGCGTGGAGGGCAGCGCGCGCCTGGTCTGCATCCAGCGCAGCACCAGGCACACAGCCAGCAGCAGCGCTATGAAGGCCAGCGGGTTACGGTTACCGGGGAAGCCCTGAATTGGGCCTCCCTCGAATAATCGCCCGTCCACCCAATAGGAGGATGCCGGCAGGTGGCCTCTCCCCCACAGGGTGGGCGGCGCCAAGGGTCCCCGACCAATGACGGCCACCACAAGCTCGAGAATGAAAGAGGACGCGATAATCCATTGGAAGGACAAGATGAGTGACTCGACCAGGTCTGTCAGCGGCAGAGCGACGGAGACGGCTATTGCCACTAAGGTGAGCGCCGATTGGACCACCCAGTATTGGGCGCTCAGCGCCGGGTCAATCGACCAGATGCACGTGACGGCGCACCACAGGACGAACATGCTGATCGTCGTCGGGAAACGACGCAGCAGCAGCGAGCGGCCGGAGCTGCGGAAAAGAACGACGAAGGCCGCGAGGAGAATGAGCATCGGAACGAGAGAACCGATGTCGCCGAAGATGCCGCGAATACCTTTACCCGCGAACCCGACGAAAAACATGCCTGCCACCGTGTAGCGCATCATCCGTTCGTGCATGGCCTCATCCTGATCGACGCCCGCCGTAGCATCAATCGCCGCACTCTCTTGATACGTCATACCGACACAGTAAGCGAGGTGGGAGCGTCGTCGCCGACGCTCCCACCCCTTGAAACACAACTGAAACATTCCCTGTGAGAGAACCCTCAATGAGTACTCAGTACCCCATATCAACACCGAAGCGCACATCACGCGCAGCGGCCAGCTTGGACTGCAAGCCGTAGATGTCGATGAAGCCGCGCGAGGAGGACTGGTCGAAAGTATCGCCGGTCTCGTATGTCGCGAGGTTGAAGTCGTAGAGCGAGGACTCTGATCGGCGCCCATTGACGGTCGCGCGTCCGCCGTGCAGGATCATGCGGATATCGCCGGAGACATACTGCTGAGTGTGCTCGATGAAAGCGTCCATCGACTTCTTGAGTGGCGAGTACCACTGGGCCTCGTACACCAGCTCGCCCCATGTCTGCTCGAGCTGACGCTTGTAGCGGTGCTGCATGCGTTCGAGGGTGACGGCCTCGAGGGCCTGGTGGGCCTCGATGAGCGCGACGGCTCCTGGGGCCTCGTAAATTTCGCGCGACTTGATGCCGACGAGGCGGTCCTCAACCATGTCGATGCGGCCGATGCCCTGGAGGCCGGCGCGACGGTTCATTTCCTGGATAGCCTCAAGCGGGGTGACGGGACGTCCGTCGATAGCGACAGGGATACCCTTGTCGAAGGTGATGACGACTTCGTCCGGCAGCGGCGGGTAGGTGGGGTCGTCGGTGTAGTTGTAGACATCCTTGGTGGGGGCATTCCACAGGTCTTCGAGGAAGCCGGTTTCGATGGCGCGACCCCACACGTTCTGGTCAATCGAGAAGGGGTTGTGCTTCGTCGTTTCGATCGGCAGGTTGCGCTTCTCGGCGTACTCGATGGCAACGTCGCGGGTCAGGGCAAGATCGCGCACCGGGGAGATGCAGTCCATGTCGGGGGCCATCGAAGTGATGGAGACCTCGAAGCGGACCTGGTCGTTACCCTTGCCGGTGCAGCCGTGGGCGACGGTGGTGGCACCGAATTCGCGGGCGGCCTTGACCAGGTGCTTGGTGATGACGGGGCGCGACAGCGCGGAAACGAGCGGGTACTTGCCTTCGTAGAGCGCGTTGGCCTTCAGGGCCGGCATGCAGTATTCGCTTGCAAATTCGTCGCGGGCGTCGGCGACGTAAGCCTCGACAGCTCCACAGTCGAGCGCGCGCTGGCGGATGACCTCGAGGTCCTCGCCGCCCTGGCCGACGTCGACGGCGACGGCCACGACTTCGCGGCCGGTCTGCTCTCCGATCCATCCGATGGCGACAGAGGTGTCCAGGCCGCCTGAATAGGCCAGAACAACGCGATCTTTGCTCGACATGTGGATTCCTTCCAAATGGGGTTTCGTAGGTTCGTGTGCCCGCTCGTCGGGACGAGGCCGGGGCTAGTTGTCGGGGAGCGCAGCGGGTTCCGCGAGGGCGAGGAGCATGCGTTCGATTGCGCTCGCGTCCTCACTCGAGCGACAGATCACGAGGATCGTGTCGTCGCCTGCGATCGTTCCGGCAATCTCGTCGCGCCGCACGGCGTCAATGGAGGAGGCGAGGAGGTTCGCGGCTCCGACCTGCGTGCGCAATACAAGCTGGTTATCGACCTTCACGGAGGTGACGAGCAGGAGCTGACACCAGCGGGCGAGACGAACATTGGCCGCTTCAGCGTCGTGGGTCGCACCTCCGTCATGGTCGGGCACGGTGTAGATGAGCACGCCCGAGGCGTTGCGCACCTTGGTGGCCCGCAGGTCCATGAGGTCGCGTGAGAGTGTCGTCTGGGTAACGTCGATGCCCCGCTCGGCCAGGCGGGATCGAAGGGCTTCCTGGCTGCCGATTGACTCGGAGGCGAGGAGGTCGCGGATCATTTCATGCCTGGCACTCTTGGTGCTGGGGAACGCTGCTGCTGGACTCATATGCATGATTATACATTCATATGCATATTAGTGTGCAAGCGGGTGAGTCGCGTCGCTCACCCGCTCAGCACCTGACAGCGTCAGCCCTGCAGAGCCTCGACAATCTTGTCAGCCCACTGATCAACGGCGTCCCAGTCACGGAAGTCACCCTCGACAACGCCGGCCAAACGCGCGACGGAACGCTCACGCAGGGACAGCAGAGAGGGCTTGTAACGGCCCGGGAAAGTATGCAGCTCGCGGCAGCGCACGTGTGTGAGCAGCGGGCCGACGCGCGTGCCATCCTGCTCCGAGTGCTTGGGAACGCCATTCATGCCAACAGAGAAGGCCCACACCTGTCCGACGGGCAGATCGTCCTTGAAGCGCTCCATGAAGTCGTGCGCCTCGGGCATCCACTGGAGAATGTAGACAGCCGAGCCAACAATCACGGCGTCATATCCCTCGACGGAGGTCACATCGGCCGGCGCAAGACGGTCGACAGTGATGCCACTCGCTTCAATGCGCTTGGCAATGGCGTCGGCGACCTCATCCGTCGCCCCGTGCTTTGATGCTGCAGTTACAAGGATGTGCATAGGCCCATACTAAAGCGAAGACCGGTCGAATCTGCGGGTGCAACGCCCCAAATGAGTGGGGCACCACACGTGAGATTCAACCGGCCTTCTGCTGAGTATGTCAGGCGCGCAGCGAGGCTCCGAGGACCTTGGCAGCCTTCGTGACCACCTGCTTGCGGACGGCCTCGGATTCCTTGGCAGTCAGCGTGTGGTCGGCGGCGCGCAGGCGCAGCGCGAAGGCGAGCGAACGGTAACCCTCGGGCACCTGGTCTCCCTCGTAAATGTCGAAGAGGGTGACGGACTCGGCGAGCGGGCCAGCCCCCTGGCGCACGATCTGCTCGACGCGTGCAGCCGGGATGTCGGAGGGCACCACGAGCGCGATGTCTTCCTTGGCCAGCGGGAACGTCGAGACGCCCTTGACCTGGATCGGATCGGCGCTCATGTGCGCGATCAGCGCGTCCATGTCAATCTCAAAGGCGCAGGAGCGAGCGGGCAGGCCGAAGGCACGGCAGGTCGCCGGCGAAAGCTCGCCGGCGAGCGCCACGTCCACCAGGTCGCGACCGGCGCGCACGAACACGCGAGCGACGCGGCCAGGGTGGAAGGGGGCCACGTCCGCGGGATCGCTAGCGGGAGCGGGCATCGGGGCACCCTTGTGCGCGGGAACGTGGTCCATCCACGCGCGGGTCACCTCGACGCGCACGCCCAGATCCGAGGCGACACGACGCACGTACTCGAGGGCGTCAGCCCAGTCGTAGGCGCGCGGATTCGACACGACACCTGCGGCCTCGGCCGCGCCGGTCAGGACGCCGCCGATATGCCAGGGCTGGGCGGGAATACCTGCCTCCAGCGCGGCGAGCACCTCGTCGGAGGGCCTCTCCTGCGCGCCGGGAAGCGGCGCGGGGACAGTGCCGTGGGGACGGGCAACCTTGGCGATCTCGAAGACGGCGACATCCGCATTGGAGCGCGAGACGTTGCGGCCAGCGACGTCGAGGAGCGTGTCGAGCACCGAGGTGCGCAGCCACGGGGAATCGTCCGCCATCGGGTTGCGCAGGCGCAGGGCCTCGCGGCGCGGATCATCCGCAGGGATACCCTGGCGATCCCACGTATCGGACACGAAGGGGTAGGACTCGACCTCGACGAGGCCGCCGTCGGCCAGTGCAGCGGCGGCCAGACGGCGTGCCTTCTGCGCTGTTGTCAGACCATGGCCCGCCGGGGCGGTCGGCATGACAACGGGAATGTTGTCGTAGCCGTCGAGGCGTGCGACTTCTTCGACCAGGTCGGCAGGCAGCGTCAGATCGGGACGCCACGAGGGGGCGGTCACCGTGAAGACGTCATTCACCGGACCTTCGACGAGGCAGCCGACCGTCGTCAGCAGCTCAGCGATACGCTCGGGGCTGTGAGCGACGCCGGTAAGACGCTGGGCCTCACCCACGGGCAGCGAAATGACGGTCGCGTCGGCGCGCTGATCCACGTCGGTGACACCCTCATCGACGGTGCCACCGCCGTATTCAATGAGGAGCTCGACAGCACGCTGGGCAGCCACCGCAGGAAGCTGCGGGTCGGTGCCACGCTCGAAGCGCTTGGAGGATTCGGAATGCAGCTTGTGACGGCGGGCGCTGCGCGCGATAGACACCGAGTCAAAGTGGGCGGCCTCGAACAGGATGTCCGTGGTTCCCTCCTCCACCTCGGAGTAGGCACCGCCCATGACACCGGCGATACCGATGATGCGAGAACCCTCACCCTGGGGCGAGTCGGTGATGAGCAGGTCCTGTTCATCCAGCTCGCGCTTCTCATCGTCCAGGGTCACGAGCGATTCACCTGCGCGTGCGCGACGCACGACGATCGGCGCGGCCAGCGCGCCCAGGTCGTAGGCGTGCATCGGCTGGCCCAGGTCCAGCATGACGTAGTTCGTGATGTCGACGGGCAGCGACAGGGAACGCATACCGGCGGCCTCGAGGCGCTCGACCATCCATCGCGGGGTCGGCGCGGCGGGGTTCGTGCCGCGAACGATGCGCGCGACAAAGCGGTCAACGCCCTCGCGGCCGCGGATCGGCGCGTCGTCAGCAAAGACCACGGGGAAGCCGTCGGCGTTGGCTGCGGGCGGCTCAGCCGCGATAACACCCGGCAGACCCGGGTCACGGAAGGCTGCGCCCGTCGAGTGAGAGTACTCGCGCGCGATGCCGCGCATCGAGAAGCAGTAGCCGCGGTCCGGGGTCACGTTGATCTCGAGGACTTCCTCGCCCAGACCCAGCCAGGACACGATGTCTGTGCCGACGGCGGGGATCTCGCGGTCCGGGAAGTACTTGGGCAGCACGATGATGCCGTCGTGGTCCTCCCCCAGACCCAGCTCACGTGCGGAGCAGATCATGCCGTCAGAGATGTGACCGTAGGTCTTACGCGCGGCGATCTGGAAGTCACCCGGTAGCACGGCACCCGGCAGCGAGACGACCACCAGGTCGTCGACGTCGAAGTTGTGCGCACCGCAGATGATGCCACGGCTCGGCAGCTCCGAGGGTTCCTTGCCCGTGCCGGGGGCATCGTTGTACTCGCCCACGTCCACGCGGCAGTAATTGACGACCTTGCCGTTCGAGGCGGTCTCCTCCACGCGCGTCAGGACGCGGCCCACGACGAGGGGGCCGATGACGCGGGCAGGATGGATTTCCTCTTCCTCGAGGCCGACCTTGACCAGGGCGGCGGCCAGCGCCTCGGCGTCGGTGCCGTCAACGACGTCGACGTGGTCAGCCAGCCAGCTCAGCGGAACCATAGGCATGTCAGTTTCCCCTTCCATTGATGCCGAACTGCTGGGAGAAACGAACGTCTCCCTCGACGATGTCGTGCATGTCAGCGATGCCGTGACGCAGCATCAGCGTACGTTCGATACCCATGCCGAACGCGAAGCCCGAGTAGACCTCGGGGTCGATACCGTTGGCGCGCAGGACGTTGGGATTGACCATGCCGCAGCCGCCCCATTCGATCCAGCCGGGACCGCCCTTCTTCTGGGGGAACCACAGGTCCATCTCGGCACTGGGCTCGGTGAAGGGGAAGTAGGAGGGACGCAGGCGGGTCTTCGCCTCGGGGCCGAACATGGCCTTGGCGAAGTGGTCCAGGACACCCTTGAGGTGCGCCATCGTCAGGCCCTTGTCGACCGCGAGACCCTCGACCTGGTGGAACACGGGCGTGTGCGTCGCGTCCAGGGCGTCAGAGCGGAAGACCTTACCCGGGCAGGCGATGTAGAGCGGAACGCCGCGGCTGAGCATCGAGTGGGACTGCACCGGCGAGGTGTGCGTGCGCATCACCAGGTGACCGTCTTCCTCCTTCTCACCGCCAGCAGAACGCCCGTCGATGTAGAGGGTGTCCTGCATCTGGCGGGCAGGGTGATCGATGTCGAAGTTGAGCGAATCGAAGTTGAACCACTCGTGCTCGATCTCGGGACCCTCGGCGATGTCCCAGCCCATGGCAACGAAGAAGTCAGCGACCTCTTCCATGAGCGTCTCCAGGGGGTGGCGCGCACCGGCGGCGCGGCGGCGCGTGGGGACCGTGACGTCCACTGATTCCTCGACCAGCATGCGGGCCTCGTGCTCGGCAGCGAGGATCTCCTTGCGAGCGTCGAGGGCCTCGGTCAGCGCCTTGCGCGCCTGTCCGAGGTTCTTACCAGCCAGACCACGCTTCGAGGGCTCGAGCGAACCGATGGTGCGGTTCGCGGTCACGAGGGGGGCTTGATCTCCGAGAAGCGCGGCGCGGACGGCCTTGAGGGCGTCCAGCGAATCTGCTTCTTTAATATCGACGAGGCCTTGGGCACGCACTGCGTCGACGGCGGCCTCATCGAGAGGATCAAGGTCAGGGGCATTGCCAGCCATGTCCTGCTTCCTTCTTCTTTCCTACTGGGGGCATTACTGCGCGCATCACGCGCACCGCATTCCATCTTACCCGTTCGCACATCCTCACAGCTCACCGGGTTCGCCACCGCGCTACCCTGGGAGGCATGAACGCGCGCGAGCGCACCCGTCGTCTCCAGACAGGAAATCCATGTCTCACATTACGAACCCCGAAGGCGCGGCCCCGGCCTCGTCCTCGAACCCTCCCCTGTTTAACGCCCGACGCGTGCGTGTCCAGCACATCGCGCGCGCCAAGGCCGAGGGCATTCCCCTGACGATGCTGACTGCCTACGACGCGCTCACCGCGCCCATCCTCGAGGCCGCTGGTGTCGACATGCTGCTCATCGGTGATTCGCTGGGCAACGTCATCCTGGGGCACTCCTCCACCTTGCCTGTCACGCTGGAGGACATGGAACGCGCCACGGCGGCCGTCGCACGCTCAACCTCGCGCGCCATGATCGTTGCCGATCTGCCGTTTGGCACCTACGAGGACTCCCCCGAGCATGCCTTCGCGTCCGCGGCCCGCCTCATGAAGGCCGGTGCCCACGCCGTCAAGCTCGAGGGTGGCGAAGCCCGCGCGCACATCATCGCCGCGCTGACCGCGGCAGGTATCCCCGTGTGCGCGCACCTGGGCTACACCCCCCAGTCCGAGAACACGCTGGGCGGCCCACGCATGCAGGGACGAGGCGACGGTGCCGACCAGCTGCGCCGCGACTCCCTCGCCGTCCAGGAGGCCGGCGCTTTTGCCGTCGTCTTCGAGATGGTGCCCGCCGACATCGCCACGGAGCTCACGCAGACGCTGTCCATCGCGACGATCGGCATCGGTGCCGGTCCGAACACTGATGGTCAGGTCCTGGTGTGGTCCGACATGGCCGGATACTCCGACTGGACGCCCTCGTTTGTGCACAAGTTCGGCCAGCTCGGTCAGGCGCTGCATGAGGCCGCCTCCGACTACGTCGGTTCCGTGCGCGAACGCAGCTTCCCCGGACCCAAGAACTACAAGAACGACTGACTTCGCCCACTAGCAGGAGGAAGCACACATGGAAGCATCGCCACTTGCACGCCGCGCGCCGCTGGGCACGCTGAAGCCCGGACGCGTCTCGCCGATGCGCGCCGTACCTGAGCACATCGAACGCCCCGAGTACATGTTCCACGACGGTCCCGAACGCGTGACCGCCTCGGACATCAAGACTCCCGAGACGATCGCGAAGATCCGCGAGGCCGGACGTATCGCCGCCGGTGCCATCGAGGCCGTCGGTGCGGCTATCGCGCCGGGCGTGACCACGGAGGAACTCGACCGCATTGGCCACGAGTACCTGATCGCCCACGACGCCTACCCCTCGTGCCTGGGCTACATGGGATTCCCGAAGTCCATCTGTTCCTCGATCAACGAGGTCATCTGCCACGGCATCCCCGACGACCGCCCACTCGAAGACGGCGACATCATCAACATTGACATCACCGCCTACAAGGACGGCGTCCACGGCGACACCTGCGCCATGTTCGAGGTCGGCACCGTGGACGAGGAATCGCACCTGCTCGTCGAGCGCACCAAGAACGCGATGATGCGCGGCATTAAGGCCGTGGGTCCGGGCCGCGAAATCAATGTGATCGGCCGCGTCATCGAGGCCTACGCGAAGCGTTTCGAGTACGGCGTCGTGCGTGACTACACGGGTCACGGCGTGGGTGAGGCCTTCCATTCGGGCCTGATCGTCCCCCACTACGATGCGGCTCCCGCCTACAACACGGTGATGGAACCGGGGATGGTCTTCACGATTGAACCCATGCTGACCCTCGGCACGGTCGAGTGGGAGCAGTGGGAGGACAACTGGACCATCGTCACCGCCGACCGTTCGCGCACCGCGCAGTTCGAGCACACGATTGTCGTGACCGAGGATGGGGCGGAGATTCTGACCCTCCCCTGAGTCTTTCAACGCACCGCAGCCCGCGTCGTATCTCACGATTCGACGCGGGCTGTTCCCATCTCGTAAACGGATTGCACTTCCCCCGGTGGCGTCCATTACAATTCAGAGACGACGGGCACTAGCAGCCCGCATTCAAACCGACACACGTTACCCGAGGAGGGGTCATGGTTCAGGTCGCTTGCGGCATCGACATCGGCGGATCCGGCGTGAAGGGCGCACTGGTAGATCTGGAGACCGGGGAGTACATCGGCGATCAGATCCGCATCCCGACCCCCAATCCGGCCACACCCGAGGCCGTGGCAACAGTGTGCCGCGAGGTCATCGACCAGCTCGACGTGAAGATTGGCGTTCCGATTGGCGTCACCTTCCCCGCCCCCGTTTTTAACGGCGTGATCCCCTACATGGCGAACCTGGATCAGTCGTGGGTCAACGTCGATGTGGATGCTCTCATGGAGCGCCACCTGGGTCGCGCGGTCGTTGCCCTCAACGACGCGGACGCAGCCGGCATCGCGGAGGTCGCGTACGGCGCGGCGAAGGGCCGCGACGGCGTCATCGTGTTCACCACGCAGGGCACGGGCATCGGCTCGGCGATCATTGTCAACGGCACGCTGCTGACGAACACGGAACTGGGCCACTTGGAGATCGATGGCACCGACGCCGAAAAGAACGCGTCCTCGGGCCAGAAGACCCTCCAGGGCCTGAACTGGGAGCAGTGGGCGCAGCGCCTGCAGCGCTACTACAGCCATGTGGAGTTCCTGCTCAACCCTGATCTGTTTGTCGTGGGCGGCGGCGTGTCGGAGAACCACGAGAAGTTCATGCCGCTGCTGAAACTGAAGACCCCGATGATTCCCGCGAAGCTGCTGAACACGGCTGGCATCGTGGGTGCAGCCTACTACGCGGCGCAGAACTCCTGAGAGGACACCCGTAGCGGCTGGGCCGACAGCCCCACCGACAAACAGAGTGACCCCGACGCGCGTCGGGGTCACTCTGTTGGATCTGTCGGCCTATACGCCGGGTTCTGTCCCCGCGCACCGTTACCGGTCTCGCGGTGGCGACCATCTATCTAGGACCGTCGTTACCAACGGCCTCCAGCAACCTACCCGCAGGCATTGGGCGGGCCGCCCTGCCTGCTGCTCGGTCTTGCTCCGGGTGGGGTTTACCGAGCCGACGCGGTCACCCGCGCCGCTGGTGAGCTCTTACCTCACCTTTTCACCCTTACCGCCACGAATCGTGGAGGTGGTTTGTTTTCTGTGGCACTATCCCTCGAGTTACCCCGGGTGGCTGTTAGCCATCACCCTGCCCTGTGGAGCCCGGACGTTCCTCGAGCGTTTCCGCGCGCGGCCGCCCAGCCGACAGATCCGCACCGATTCTAGCGCGCCTAGTGCTCGCGGCGCGATAGGGTGGCTCCATGCTGATCTGGTTGCCCCCGTCGGAGGGGAAGAACGCGCCCGCCTGCGGCCCCTCTCTATCGCTGGAATCTCTGTCCCGCCCGGCTCTGACACCGGATCGGCGCAGCGTCGCCGAGGCGCTGATTGCACTGGGGTCGGGGCCCGAAGCGGCGGCTACGCTCAAGGTTGGCGCACGCATCGACCTGTCCGTCAATGAGGCACTGATGAGCGCCCCCTGCGCCCCGGCCTCGTCCCTGTTCACGGGCGTTCTCTTCGAGGCCATCGAGGCCGTTACCCCGCGTGCCTGGGAGAGCGCGGGCGCGGGCGTGATCTCCATTTTTTCCGGCCTCTTTGGGGTCCTCTCCCCCGCCGACGTCGTGCCCGATCACCGGCTGGCGATGGGCGTGTCTCTGCCCGGTTTCGGCGTCCTGTCCACGTGGTGGGCGCCGCGCCTGGATGAGGCTCTGCGCGAGGAGGCAGCAGGACAGGTCGTTATCGACGCGCGCTCGGGTCCCTACCGGGCTGCGTGCAAGGCACCGTGGGCGCGCGTGTGGGAGCTGCGCGTCGTGCGTGAGGCTGACGGTAAGCGCTCGGTGATTTCCCACGATGCCAAGCGTTGGCGGGGCGCGGTGACGGGTACGCTCCTGGCGTCGGGAGGGTATTCGGCAAGCGAGACGACCGAGTGTGAACAGGCGCTGACGGATGCGGCGCGCTCGGTGACGTTGCACGACGCTCGCGGGGCCGAGCACCGCGTTATCGACGTCGAATTCGGGCCGGAAAAGAAGGCAAAACAGGGCGGCACGACGCGCGCGCTCACGCTGGTGACCAATTAACCGCTGGGCTATCCTTTGTCAGGAACCTGCAGGGTGCAGGCCCGGCCGATGCACCGGTCATCAAACGGAAACCATAGGCATGATCAACGAGGACTACCTGGCCAACATTCGGCCCACCCACCGTCAGCTCCAGTGGCAGAAGATGGAGATGTACGCGTTCATCCACTTCGGCATGAACACGATGACGGACCGCGAGTGGGGCGAGGGCCACGAGGATCCCGCACTGTTCAACCCGGGAAACGTCGATGTCGATCAGTGGATGCGCGCGCTCGTGAGCGCTGGCATGACCGGCGTGATCCTCACGTGCAAGCACCATGATGGGTTCTGCTTGTGGCCGTCGGCCTACACCAGGCACTCCGTGGCCTCCTCCCCGTGGAAGGGTGGGAAGGGCGACCTTGTGCGCGAGGTGTCTGACGCGGCGGCGCGTCACGGCCTGAAGTTCGGCGTGTACCTGTCCCCCTGGGACATGACGGAGCCGACGTATGGCCAGGGTGAGGCCTACAACGACTTTTATATCAACCAGCTCATCGAGCTGCTCACCCACTACGGACCCGTCTTCTCCGTGTGGCTGGACGGCGCGTGCGGCGAGGGTCCCAACGGCAAGGTGCAGGTCTATGACTGGCAGCGCATCTACGACACGGTCCGCGCGCTGGCACCCGAGGCGGTTATCTCCGTGTGCGGCCCGGACGTGCGCTGGTGTGGCAACGAGGCGGGCTCCGTTCGAGCCAACGAATGGTCGGTTGTTCCCGCTTCTCTGCGCGAGGCCGAACGCACCGCAGAAAAGTCGCAGAAGGCCGACGACGGCGAATTCTCCCGACAGGTGGCCTCCGGCGACGAAGACCTGGGGTCGCGCGAGGCCTTGGCGGACTACTCCGGTCCCCTGGCGTGGTACCCCGCGGAGGTCAACACCTCGACGCGCACAGGCTGGTTCCACCACGACGTCGAAGACTCCCAGGTGCGCAGCGTCGATGAGTTGTTCTCGATCTGGAAGGGTTCGGTCGGCGGCAACGCGACCTTCCTCTTGAACGTTCCCCCGAACCGCGACGGCCTTCTTGCAGATGCCGACGTGCAGGTCCTCGCGCGCCTCGGCGAAAAGATCGCGGACTTCCGCGCGCGCCGCGTCGACGCCTCCCGCGAAGACGAGGGCAACGTCATCACGCTACGCTTCGACGCGCCGCACACGGTGGGTGCCGTGGTGCTTGAGGAGGACATCGCGCAGGGCCAGCGCATCGACGAGGCCGTGGTGAGCGCGTGCGTGGAGGGCAGCCCTGAGCAGGAGATCGCTCGCGTTCATTGCGTGGGCTACCGTCGCATTATTACCCTGGATAAGCCCGTGACCGCCACCCGGGTGCGGGTGACGGTCACGACAAGCAGGCAGGGCTTCTACCTGGCGGATGTCTACGCGGTTCGGGCCTGAGCCTCAGCGCGGCGTGTTCGCCGCCGTGCGCACGACGATCTGGGATGTGTCCTCGGTCAGGTACAGCTCGTCGGCGGGGGTCAGGCGGATGCGCTCGAGTTCCATCGGGCTGAGGTCGGCGGCCACGCCGATACCGTAGCCGTCGCGCACTTCGATGACGGCGAGAGCACCATTGCGGCGGCGTGCCTCCTCGTATTCTTCAAGCAGGGCGTGCGGGAGACGCTCAGCCAGCGCTCGGCGCGCTGCGATGACGCTGCGCAGCTCGTCGTCGGCCTCGGCGACGTCGGCTTGGAACTCGGCCTTGAGGCGCTCAATGTCGGCGGCGATGGCCTGAGCTTCTTCCTTCATCTTCTCCTGCGCGGCGCGTGCGGCCTCGACGCGCTCCTCGGCGTCCACCTGGTCGTTTTCGAGCTTGGCCAGGCGGCGATCCATCTGGGCGATCTCGTGTTCCATGGCGGAAATGTCGCGCAGGGGCACCTGGTTGTTGTCGATGCGGCTCTGCTGGCGCTTGCGGCGCTCGCTCACCTTGGCGATCTCGTCCTCGATGCGGGTCACCTCGCGGGTGGTGTCCGCGATGAGGGCGCTCTGAGTGATGGCGGCGCGCTGCAGGTCGGCGACGCGGCCCGCGAACTCGCGCACGGTCGCGTGCGCGGGGTGGGAGTCGCGCTTGTGGCGCAGCGCCGATTCCTTCTGGTCAAGCTTCTGGAGCTCGAGAAGGTCGAGCTGGTCGGTGTGCGTCGCTTTCACGCTAGTTCTCCCTGGGTGACTCGGTAGCTGGTCCATGGCTCGGTGACAATCGTAGAGACTTCGACGCGAAGTTCCACTTTAGAAGCGCTGGCCGCCGCCCGGATACGGCGGGCAAGAACGGGTAGCCACGGGGATTCTGTCGCCCAGTGGGAACCGCACAGCAGCGCGGGGCGTCCGCCCTCGAGGTGCTCGGAGGCTGGGTGGTGACGCAGGTCGGCCGTGAGGTACACGTCAACGTCGGCGGCGCGCGCCGCGTCCAATGCGCTGTCCCCCGCGCCACCCAGGACGGCGACCCGGGACACGGCCATGGCCTCGTCCCCTCCGACGAGGAGGCCGGTGGGGCCGGCGGGGAGCACGGAGGCGACGTGGTCGGCGAAGGCCCCGAGCGTCGTGGGTTCGACGGTCCCGACGCGCCCCAGGCCGATCTCGTGTCCCTCGGCGTCAACGCCGCAGGGTTCGAGCGGTACGGTGTCGCGCAGGCCGATGAGGTCGGCGAGTGCCGTGGCAACGCCCTCGCAGGCGACGTCGGCGTTCGTGTGCGCGTTAAAGAGGGAGACACCCGCACGGATCAGCCGCGTCACGACTGCTCCCTTCGGGTCGGTGACCGGCAGGAAGGACGCTCCGCGCAGGAGCAGCGGGTGGTGCGTGATCACCATGTCGTAGGGATGTCCGTCACTATCCGGTCCGGCGACGGCCTGCTCGGCGATGGCGGCGGTCGGGTCGAGGGCCAGGAGAAGAGAGCGTACGGGGGCGTCCGGGTCGCCGACGATCAGGCCGACGCGATCCCAGGATTGCGCCGTGGCTTGCGGGTACCAGGACTCCATGAGGGCCATGAGGTCGCCGACGCGCCACGAGGCCTGGGCTGAGTCGGGGGCGTCGGGTTCGGAAGAATGAGAGGACAATCGCATGCGATAAGCATACCGGACCCCCAACAAGCAAGGGACCCTGCCCGCGACTATGATCACATCCGTGCAGATTTTGAGTCTCCTCGACCAAGGGTTGGTCGATTATTCGCAGGTTGATGCGCTCCAGCGCTCCCTGCACGAGGAGGTCCTCGCAGGCGGCGAGGACACGCTGATCGTTTCCCAGTTCACGCCCACGTGGACGGCCGGGCGCCACACGAAGCCCCAGGACATCCCCTCGACGACCATTCCCGTGATCCGCACGGACCGCGCGGGGTCGGCGACCTGGCACGGGCCGGGTCAGCTCGTCGTCTACCCCGTCGTGCACCTGAAGGAACCGGTCGATCTCGTCCAGTGGATCCGCGCGGTCGAGGCCTCGGTCATCGACACGGTACGTGAAGCCTGGGGCCTGCCCGTCCACCGCATCGAAGGACGCGCGGGAGTGTGGCTCACCGAGGAGGGACGCCGCGACCGCAAGATCTGCGCGATTGGCCTGAAGGTCGCGCGCGGCGCGACCCTGCACGGCGTCGCCCTGAACGTGGACATCGACCCGGCCCATGCCTTCGAGGGGATCATTCCCTGCGGCCTGACCGACGCGGACGTGACCTCCCTGTCCTGGGAGGGAATCCACACGACCGTCGCCGAGGCCGCGACCCAGCTCATCCCACGCATGGTGGAGCGCATCGCTCCCTGTCTGGCAACCCCGCCCGCTACTGTTTCCTACACGACGAGGTCAACGCTATGAGTACACTGCCCGATCCCGAGGGCCGCAAGCTGCTGCGCATCGAGGTGCGCAACTCGCAGACGCCGATCGAGAAGAAGCCCGAGTGGATTCGCACGACCGCGAAGGCCGGCGAGAACTACCAGGACATGCGCTCGCTCTCGCATGCGAAGGGCCTGCACACGGTGTGCGCCGAGGCCGGGTGCCCCAACATCTACGAGTGCTGGCAGGACCGTGAGGCAACGTTCCTCCTGGGTGGTGCGCTGTGCACGCGCCGCTGCGATTTCTGCGACATCGCGACGGGACGTCCCACCGAATACGACAAGGACGAGCCGCGTCGTATCGCCGAGTCCGTGCGCGACCTCGATCTGCGCTACGTGACGATCACGGGCGTGACCCGCGATGACCTGCCCGACGGTGCCGCGTGGCTGTATGCCGAGACGTGCCGTCTGATCCACGAACTCAACCCGGGCACGGGTGTGGAACTCTTGGTCGATGACTTCCGCGGTCAGGCTGCCTCCATCGACATGGTTGTGGAGGCTGGCCCGCAGGTTTTCGCGCACAACCTGGAGACGGTGCCGCGTATCTTCAAGAAGATTCGTCCGGCCTTCAACTATGATCGCTCGCTCGCGATGATCAAGCGCGCCCACGACGGCGGCATGGTCACCAAGTCGAATCTGATCCTGGGCATGGGCGAGACGCGCGAGGAGATCAGCGCGGCGATGCGCGACCTGCACGAGTCGGGCTGCGATCTGCTGACGCTCACGCAGTACCTGCGTCCCTCTCCCCTGCACCACCCGATTGACCGCTGGGTGCACCCCGAGGAGTTCGTGGAGATGGCCGCCGAGGCCGAGGAGATGGGCTTCGCTGGTGTCATGGCCGGCCCCCTTGTGCGTTCCTCGTACCGTGCGGGCCTGCTGTGGGCGAAGGGCATGCGTGCCCGCGGCTTCGAGATCCCCGAGCAGCTGCAACACATCGCGAACTCCGGCTCGACGCTGCAGGAGGCCGGGTCGGTGCTGGCTCGCCTGAGGGAGCGCTCGGAGCGTCACGCGGCCATGGCCGCCGCGAAGGCCGCCGCGGCCTCGTGACCCCCGACTATTCACCCGCGCGGGCTCTGCTGGCCTCGGCGCGCCGCCACCCTGAGCGGCTCTCCCTGGTCGACGCGGTGACGGGCGAGGAATGGAGCGTGCGTGAGGCGGTTGACACGGTCGCTCGCCTGGCTCGCGCCTTCGCGGAGGCGGGCATCGGTGCGGGCACGCGCGTGGCTGTCATCGGTGCAAATTCTCCGTGGCACTACATCGTGCACGTCGCGGCCTCGTGGCTGCGCGCGGTGACGGTTCCGCTCTCCCCGCGCATGCCCGCCTCCGCGCTCGCGTCGATGTGCGCGCAGGTGGGGGCCTCGTGGGTCTTCCACGACGAGGCCTCCTCCCCCACTGCGCTCGCCCTGGCTTCCGCGGGCTTGCGCCGGGCGTCGTTTGGCGACCTGGCTGCCTGGGTGGATTGCGCGACGCCGATGCGTACCGCGCCCGCGCGCTGCGGGAGCGAGCTGGCGGCCGTCCTGTTCACGTCCGGATCGACGGGCACGCCTCGTCCCGTTGAGCTGACCCACGAGGTCATGTGGTGGGGGTCGACGAATTTTCGTGAGGGCTTCGACTACGCGCCGACCTCGTCGGTCGTGGGCGTGTGCGCGCCCGTCAGCCACATCGGCGGCTTCAACGGCACGTCGATGGACGTGTGGACGCGCGGTGGGACGCTGGTGACGTTGGGGTTCCCGGGTTCCTTTAATGCGCGCGGCGTGCTGGACGCAATTGGGCGCTATCGGATCTCGATGATGTTTGCTGTGCCCGCGATTGTGCGCGCCCTCGTCGAGGAGTACAAGCGCGGCGGAGGGGACCTGTCCTCGTGGGTGCGGCCCCTGATCGGCGGTGACGCGATGACGGCGGACCTGGCGGACGCGATGCGAGCGGTCGGCCTGTCGCCCATCCACGTGTGGGGCATGACGGAGACGTCGGGGGCCGGGACGGTCGCGACGCCCGACTGCGGCGCGCCCGCAGGATCACTGGGCGTCCCCTTCCCCTACGTGGACCTGCGGGTGATGGCCACCCCCGAGCGCGAGGCGGGCGTCGGCGAGATGGGCGAGATCTGGGTGCGAGGCCCCGGCGTCGTGCGCGGCGAGGAATGGCTGCACACCGGCGACCTTGCTACGCGCGATGAGAACGGCTGGCTGCACCTGGTGGGACGAGCCCACCGCATGATCAACACGGCTGGGGAACTCGTCGCTCCCCCCACCGTCGAGCGCGCGCTGCGAACCCTGGACACCGTGTCCGATGCCCTCGTCGTGGGGCTGCCGGACGAGCGCTGGGGGCAAATTGTCGCCGCGCTCATCGTCCCCTCACCCGCGGGCCGCGCCCAGGCCTCGTCGATGAACGCCGAAGCACTGTCGGAGGCCCTGAGCGAGGCGCTGGCCCCCTGGGAGAAGGTGCGTCGGATTGCGGTCGTGGACGAGCTGCCGACGACGCCCACCGGTAAGCCCGATCCCCTTGCGGCTGCCGAGATTGTGACGGCGTCAAGACTCTAGAGACAAGTGCGCGCGACTTCACAATTTACATGAGCCACATTTAGGTAAGATTAGCCTTGCTTTATCGAAGGAGATCTTATGTCCCGCCATCGCATTGTCATCATCGGCTCCGGTTTCGCAGGCCTCACGGCTGCTCGTCGACTGAAGAAGGTCGACGCCGATATCACCATCCTGGCTCGCACGTCGCACCACCTGTTCCAGCCCCTGCTCTACCAGGTGGCCACGGGCATCCTCTCCGAGGGCGACATCGCCCCCACCACGCGCGAGATCCTGCGCCGCCAGAAGAACGTCACGGTCTTGCAGGCTCTCGTCGAGGAAATCGACGTCGAGGCGTGCGTCGTCAAGTGGCGCAACCACAACAAGTACGAGCAGACCGAATACGACACGCTGATCGTCGCGGCGGGCGCCGGTCAGTCTTACTTCGGCAACGACCACTTCGCGGTGTTCGCGCCGGGCATGAAGACCATCGACGACGCGCTCGAGCTGCGCGCACGTATTTTCGGCGCGTTTGAGTTGGCCGAGATTGAGACCGACCCTGCCCTGGTAGGCAAGCTCCTCACCTTCGTCGTCGTGGGCGCGGGTCCGACGGGCGTCGAGATGGCCGGGCAGATCCGCGAGCTCGCCTCTCACACGCTGAAGGGCGAGTTCCGCAACGTCGATCCGACGAAGGCGCGCGTCATCCTGGTGGACGGTGCCGAGCACCCACTCCCCCCGTTCGGCGAAAAGCTCGGCCACAAGACCGAGGAGGCGCTGGCCAAGCTTGGCGTCGAGATGAAGATGAACGCGTTCGTGACCGACGTGGATGCCGAGGGCGTGACCCTGAAGTACAAGTCCGGCGAGGAGGAACGGATCGAGTCCGTGTGCAAGGTGTGGGCTGCGGGCGTGTCCGCGAGTCCGCTGGGCCGCGCGCTGGGCGAGGCCACGGGCGCCGAGGTGGACCGCGCGGGCCGCGTCACCGTCAACAAGGACCTTACCTTGCCCGGGCACCCCGAGATCTTCGTGCTGGGTGACATGATGGCGTTCCCGGGCGTGCCCGGCGTCGCGCAGGGTGCCATCCAGTCCGCGCGCTTCGCCGCCGATACCATCGCCGCGCGCCTGGCGGGCCGTAAGCCGAAGGCCACGGAGTTCTCCTACTTCGATAAGGGTTCGATGGCGACGATCGCGCGCTTCAAGGCGGTCGTGAAGATGGGTAACACGAAGTTGACGGGCTTCACCGCGTGGGTGGCCTGGTGTTTCCTGCACCTGCTGTACATCGTCGGCTTCAAGTCGCAGGTGGGCACGCTGGTGAACTGGTTCTTCAGCTTCCTGTCGGGTGCGCGTTCGCAGCGCACGACGACGAACCAGCAGATGGTGGGCCGCCTGGCCATGGAGCAGCTGGGGGCCGGCGCCTCCGGCAAGCTCGTCGCCGGCGAGGACGTCGTCGAGGAGCGCATTCACGAGGCCTGAGCGGGCCACGCTCTGACGGTCTCTTCAGGCGCGCCTTCGGGCACTGAATGAAGGTGTCCTGACAAACAGGCAGACAGGCACGGTGTGGGGCCGGAAGCGAGAGCTTCCGGCCCCACTGTCACGCTACTTTGCGTGTTACCACATACCATCCGCTAAGTCTGTAGACTGTGCGTATGAGCACAGTGAGAGCAGCATTCAATATCTCCTCCACCATCGTCAAATCTGTTGTCAAAGTAGCCGGCTTCGGCTTCGTCGCTGATGCTATAGAAGGTGGACAAGAGCTCTACCAGCTCGCTTGCAGCCTTAAAGATGAGACGTTCGGCAGTGCGGAAGCGCAGATGAGCGGGACGCTCAGAAACTCAATCAGCGATGAGCTGGCCTCTATCGAGTACCAGCTAGGTAGTTTAGGCCGTGACGAGAAGAGTATTGACCTGTTCATAGGACGCCTTGAGACATCGGCCAAACGAACTATCACACAACTCCTCAATGATGAGAATGCGTTAGGCGAAGCAATCACAAAGCCCGAAAAATTCCACGCCTACGTTTTAACGCAATCAGCACCGGAACGAGCGAGCTACGCACCTGAGGAGGAACACCACCTCGACAGCCTTCTTCGCTGCATTGCAGACGAATACTTGAGGCTAGCTAAAAAATCGCCAAACTATAATGAGACTGCACTTAGGGCTACGGTCGAACAACTTAGTAAGATCCGCGCAGAACTTGAAACACTGCAAAACCTTGTCGCGAACACGTCAGAAACGCATAGTAAAGAGCATCAAGAAATTAACAATAAAATCGAACGGCTTCAGACAACCGTAGAGGATGCACTCAGCAACCACCGTTCACGTCAACTTAACAACTCAACATGGGGTAGCCGTCCACAACCGCTGAAGCTCTGGATCGAACGTAATCCAACATATGATAACAAAACACTGTACGCCACAATTTTCAATCCCAGTTCATCAGACCACACACATTTTAGCGCCCTCATTGGACATGCAGGAAGTGGCAAGACACGCCTTGCAGCAACCATTGCAGACACATGCATCAAGAAACACTGGTCACTAGTTGCATGGATCGACGCATCAGCACGCACTAAAATAATAACAGACTTAATCGCATTTGGCGAATCACTGTTAAATGTAAATACTGATAAAGAAATGGATATACTAATTAGAGTGAAACAGGTACTTACAACCTTTAGATCCGCCATCAAAGAAGATTGTCTATTTATCTTCGACAATGTAGAAACAGTCGAGGATCTAAAGGATCTCCTACCGGACGCTCCGCGCACACACGTCATTATCACAACACGTAATAATCGCGGATGGGATCTCCATAATGACTGGAACTGCTTTTACCTCAACGACTTTACCCAAAAAGAATCATGCAAATACCTAGTTGAAACCACTAACGACGAAGATAAGATAAGCGCAAACCTAATAGCTGAACATCTTGGTAACTTACCACTTGCCATCACCCAGGCAGCAGTTACTGCTTCACGATATTTCAACTCTAGCTTATCCGAATATCTCATGGCCCTTACATCCTGTAGCGACAATGACCTGCAAGACCTACTTGAACCTATCGAAGGGGATAACTACACCTTAGGTGCCATTCTAGCTCTTCATACTGCTGTACAAACAACACTCGACAGAATCCAAACAGGTAAGATTCGAGAAGAAGCCATTAGAATCCTCGACTCACTCTGCTACCTCGACAAATCAGGCGTCCCATCTGCTTGGCTCAAAGAGCATAGCAATTTAAACAGAAGTAAAGCATATCGCGCTTTACTTGATGCATCAATTATCGAAGAGTCGATGGACTCAAGATACACAACAATCCATCGTTTATTCGGCCACGCAATACGGAAGCAATCGGCGAAATCCGCGGCGGTGGGCAACGCTTGCGACACATTAGCGCGCGCCAGCAGCATAAAGACCTCACTAGGCAACACTTTGCAATACGGACAACAACTGCGCGACCTAACCACTCAAGTTATGGCAATCGCACCAGACTTATCGTCCGTCAGCAGCGTCGACCAGATCACCATGACAACTCTAATTGAAGAAATTCTATCGAATTGCTACGACCTTAGCCTCTATAATTACGGAGCAACTCTATACACTTCAATTAGAGACCTACGCTCGCTAGAACACAATACAGAAACATGGATCAGAATTCTTGACCATCTTGGGACTAATCTGCGCGCACTCAGAAAATTTGCTGATGCTCACGCAGTGTATGACGAACTATTCTCACTAATCAGCATTAGTCACCCAAAGTATTACGTCTATCGATCACACATAGCCCTACTTTACTACTTTGAAGGAAAAGATGATACGACGTTGAAAATTTGCAAGGAGACACTTGCATATACTAATCAGGACGACCCCTACTACAGCTATTATGAATATTATTTCGCAAGAATAACTAACGACACTATCAATTCATTTAACATGAGTAAACAAGAACAAAACAATCAGATTCAAACTGCAATAAACCATCTTCACCACGCTATTGAACACATGGATCCCATCATCTTATCACACGAGAAACAATTCAAAGCCCACGCATTTACCGCACTCTCACAGTCATACAGCTTGACAGGAGAGCACACTGAAGCCATTAGATATTCCAACAAGGCCTTGCAAAGAGCTCAAGAAGTGCTCAGAGATTCACATCCCGACATCATTACTTATAGACACAATTTACTTGCTTCCAAGAAGAAGGCCAACGGTACATCTCCGGAATTGATCACCGATCTAAGATCTCTCGTGAAGGAGGCCGCAGATCGGTTGTCGGACTCAAATCCCGATGTGTTTACAATGCGATATAATCTTGCCCGATGGCTCACAGAGGATAAACAATATCGCGAAGCAACCGGCATATACGATAACTTGATTGTAATTTCAGAGTCATCCGTTGATTCAACATCTCCATCGACTGAGCAACTGCGAGAGGAGCGAAATCGTATTGCACAACTGTAATGGGGCTCTTCAGAGTTGGGTGTGGGTGGAGGCGTCTAGGCCTCCTGCGATGAGGTGCGTTCGGGGTTGGTAGTTGGTGGGGTTGCGGTAGCCTCTGGCGGTGCGTTTTCCTAGTTCGATAATGTCCGTTGATGGCTTCTGTGGGGTGCGTTGCTTGCTCTGTCGGTGTCGAAGTAGGCGTCGAGTGCGTCCTTCCATTTGCGTAGGGTGGTTCGCCCCTAGGCGTGCGATTTCGGGGATGGGGCAGGCTGGTAGGCGCTGGATGAGGTGTGTGGCCAGGCGTTGGCCTTGGGTGGGTGTGTCTTGGTGGAAGACCTCGCGCACTTGCCCGGTGAAGGTTGGCGACTTCGACACTGATATGCGCCTCATCTGCCGTGAAGGCCTCACGGAGTCGTTCTTGTTGGCGGGGGGTGAGCTTGCGTGTGTGAGGCGCGCAAAAGAAGCCGGATTTGGTAGAGGGAGTCACCCTTGCGTCCGCGGTGACCCAGGGTGTGTTGCTGGACGCGGCGACGCACCTCGCCTGGAGCGTCGCCAGCGAGCGTGACGATGTGAAAGGTGTCGAGCACGCTGGTTGCGCCCTGGGAGCAGGCCAAGCGATGGCGTTCTTACTGTCTCCCCCTTGGAGGGGTCTAGAGTCGCGATCTGGATACCGGAGCGAACTGTTCGCCGCGCTCTTCTAGCCAGTTCTCATGCGCGGTGCCAGACCTTCCTGGGACCAGGTCCACTCAAGCGGGCCGTGCGATGATCCTTCCCGCGAGTGGTCCACGATGCCGGTGAGCTCACGTGGGCCCTCGTCGGCGTCGGTCCTGGTGATGCCACACGCCTCTCATCGACCCCCAGTACCCGCACGCCTGCGAAATGGGCGGGGTCATCAGATGCGGCTTGCAGGCGCGGCTTGATGTGGGACCACGCGGTGTTCCACGTGGTTCCTAACTGGCGGGCCAAGCCACAGGTGGTGGCTCCTTCGAAGCGTAACTGTCGGATCGCCCAGCGGATCGCCCGGGCGCCCAAACGCGCCCTGGGAGCACACACTGAGTGGTTCTGCTCGATGAAGGTCGCGATCTGGCAGGTGTGTTCGCGGCATATCCAGCGTCGCTTAAACCATCGGATCCGCGCCGGGACCCCGGCCCAGGGCGCGTCGATCACCTCCACCACCACACGCCCGTGGCCTTGAGCGATTCAGCCCACAACCCGGGCAGCCAGCCAGCTGGTTGCACGACTCAACATCGAGCACTAGAGCATCTGGGGTGCGAGCTACGCTCATCAGATGGAAGCCCTCCAAACCGACGAGCAGATCACACCGATCACAACGATCAAGCGACACAGAACATCAGCAGGTAGGGTGAGACACCGCCCGAGGTCCCTTGACGACAGCGGGGTAGAAGTCCGCTCATCATCACGGACCTCAACTTCTACCCGCAACCCCCGACCAACACCCACTCACCCACACACAACTCAGAAGAGCCTCTTTACGACGCTCTTCGCCTGTATGAGGAGCTAGTGACCGAGTGCCAGACTATCCTGGAACCCGATCATTCGCTAACCATGACAGTGCACGAAAATCTCGAAGCAGTCAGGCGCAAGTGTCGTTAGGCGCGTACTCCTCCACTGTGTCACCTAGTGTCAATTGACGAGGTCAGAGATCCCCGTACGGATCCCCGACCTCATCAGCTCTGCCGCACATCTTTGATTCGCTCAATACGCGCCAGACGCGAATTCTTTTCATTCAGGTGTGTCAGGGAGCATGGAGTTCGCCAGAGCGTTGGAGGTGATGCGGGTGGGATTCCCGATACCAGTTATCGGCGCAGCTGCACGTAGGCGGGTTACTTGCACCTATCGGGTTGTCTGTAACAATCGCAGCAATGGGGCCTTCCGCAAACCACACTACCCGGACCCTCATACGCGAAGAATTGTTCAATCACACCGCGTATGAGATTCAGATTGCCGTCATGTTTGTCCCAGCTGCAACAAGTTTTCTCCGGTTGTCATTCCCGCCTGTTGTAACAAGTACACTGTGCGCATGAACACAGCGATGGCAGCTTTAAATATCACGACCAACATCGTGACATCGATTGTTACAGTACCGGGATTTGGCTTCACAGCCGACTCAATTGAGGGTGGACACGACCTCTACCAACAGGCCCGCAGCCTTCTGGATCAAATAGCCGGTAGTTGCGACGCACAGACATGTAACCACCTGACAAACTCGATAAGCGCTGAACTGGACGCAATCGAGGGACAGCTCGTTGAATCGGGCTACGACAGGTCCCACATCGATAGCTTCATCGATCATCTTGAGGCATCAGTGAAGCAAACCATCACGCTCCTTGCCGACGACGAGAACGCCCTACGTGAAGCAATACTCAAGCCCGAGGTATTCCGGTACTACGTTCTCGTACAATCAGCCTCAGCACGCCAGAACTACACCCCCGGCGAACTCCACCACCTCGACACACTCCTGGGTAGCGTCGCGCAGGAGTACCTGACACTCGCACCAGCGTCACCGGATTTCAAGCACACAGCACTCGAGCGCACAATCACCGCACTGACACAGATCTCCCACCAGCAAACCACCAAAGACCCGACCCACAGCACGGGCGAGAACCACCTGGACACACTCGCCGAGCGCAACAACCTCGTCGACGATGACAAAGACACGGACAGCCCAGACACAGTTACCACCCAGTACGGACACGTCCCCACAGCAGTCACCCGTATCCTCGACACCGCTGATCCCAACGCGCTTACCCGCGTCCTAAGTAGCGGCAATCTCGATGCACTTACCTCGCGTCATAAGCGCGCAAAAGCATACCAGGCAGCTGGTCGCCTCGACGAGGCCATAGACCAGTATAGAACCCTTCTCACCGACTGTGCCCGTACCCTGAGAAAAAACCACCCCAAAACACTCGCCACGCGCAACAACCTGGCATACACCTACCGGTTAGCTGGCCGCCTCGATGAGGCCATCACCGAGTACGAGATCCTTCTCATCGACTACACCCGTGCGTACAGCTACAAGCATCCAAAGACATCTGCTGCACGCAACAACCTCGCATACACATACTGCTTAGCGGGCCGCTTCGTTGAGGCCATCCCTCTGTATGAGCAGGTCATCAAAGACCGAACCTGTGACCTAGGTGAGGACCACCCCCGCACGCTCGCCATACGCCACAGCCTCGCAAATGTATACCGAGATGCTGGCCGCCTCGATGAGGCCATCACCCTGTACGAGCAGGTCATCATAGACCGTGCCCGTGTTCTGGGTGAGGACCACCCCGATACACTCACCTCACGCCACAACCTCGCAGACACGTACCGGAAGGCTGGCCGCACAGGCGAGGCCATTGCCCTGTATGAGCAGGTGGCCACAGGCCGTGCCCGTGTCCTGGGGCCGAACTATCCCGATACACTCACCTCACGCCACAACCTCGCAAACATATACCGGTCTGTTGGCCGCCTCGATGAGGCCATCACCTTATACGAGAACCTTCTGCCCAACCACATCCGGGTCTTGGGTGCAGACCACCCCGACACACTCACCTCCCGTTGCAACCTCGCAGGCGCATACGAGTCGGCGGGACGCCTCACCGAGGCCATCACCCTGTACGAGCAGGTCCTGCCCGACAGTATCCGCATCCTAGGCGAAGACCACCCCGACACACTCACCTCCCGCTGTAACCTCGCAGGCGCATACGAGTCTGCGGGACGCCTCGATGAGGCCATCACCTTATACGAGAACCTTCTGCCCAACCACATCCGGGTCTTGGGTGCAGACCACCCCGACACACTCACCTCCCGCTGCAACCTCGCAGGCGCATACGAGTCTGCGGGGCGCCTCGATGAGGCCATCACCTTATACGAGAACCTTCTGCCCAACCACATCCGGGTCTTGGGTGCAGACCACCCCGACACACTCACCTCGCGCAACGACCTCGCATACGCATACGAGTCTGCGGGACGCCTCACCGAGGCCATCACCCTGTACGAGCAGCTCCTGCCCGACAGTATCCGCATCCTAGGCGAAGACCACCCCAACACCCTGACCTCGCGCAACAACCTCGCAGGCGCATACGAGTCTGCGGGACGCCTCACCGAGGCCATCACCCTGTACGAGCAGGTCCTGCCCGACAGTATCCGCGTCCTAGGCGAAGACCACCCCAACACCCTGACCTCGCGCAACAACCTCGCAGGCGCATACAAGTCGGCGGGACGCCTCACCGAGGCCATCACCCTGTACGAGCAGGTCACCAAAGACTGTGCTCGCATCCTAGGTGAAGACCACCCGCTCACCAAAACGGTGCGGGATAGACTCGAAACAGCCAAGCGCGAGCTAGAGCAGCAGGAGGATGGCTCAGCCGCCGAGTAGCGCGCCGCCTAAAGATACGCGTTTAAAGATACGCGTTGGGGGCCGGAAGCTTTCGCTTCCGGCCCCACCCGTTTTGTGGGCCCTACCGGGCTCGAACCGATGACCTTCTGGGTGTAAACCAGACGCTCTAACCAACTGAGCTAAAGGCCCCACGCACGCGCCAATCTACCAGATCGAGCGCGAACGGTCACTTTCTGACCCGAGCGAAAGGAACACCCAAGAGCGCTCCCCCGCCCAGGCCTCGTCGATGAACCTAGCGACGCGAACGAGGACGCGCGGTCACGCGCACGCCCGCCCACTCCTCGCCCAGCGCCGTCGACGTCGTCGCGTGCAGACCCGCAATCTTTGCGGCCTCCTCAACGTCGCCCACGCGCACCGAATTAGGACGCCCCGGCTTAGGAATCAGAACCCAAATCAGGCCACCGTCATCCAGGTTCGACATGGCGTCCACCAGGACGTCGGCCAGGTCCTCCTCCTCAGCGTCATCCGCGCGCCACCACACGATCGCGCCGTCCACGACATCGCCATAATCGACGTCAACCAGCGGATGACCGGTCTCCTGTTCAATCGACTCGCGCACCTTCTGATCGACGTCATCATCGACGTAGAACTCCTGCACGATCGCATCGGACGCAAAACCCAGGCTCACTGCCATCACGCAGCACCGCCTCTCGACGAGCTGCTGCTCTGTGTCATATCAACGTTCACTCCTTCATCCTAGGGCATGAAACCAGATCGAATGCAAGGGATAACACCAGGCGAAACACCCATGATGGACAACATCACTCTGACCAGCAGGTTTACGCATAGCGCCAGCGTCCAACATCGGTGAAAGGCACCTCATACACACGCGGATCATCAAACGCTAGAAAAGCCACACCATTAGTGGGACAATGGTCCCGATATGTGCGGTGTCGATCGAAGACACCGCCCTAGAACGCTGCACGTCGCAGCTCCGAGTCAAGCGAGAAGGTACACCGTGAGCCAACTCCACGAGTCACGCCCCGTCGTCGTCAACGGGCTGATCCCCCAGGTCCCCGACAACGACCCCCAGGAGACCGCCGAATGGGTCGAGTCCCTGTCCGGGCTCATCAACGAAAAGGGCGGCCCACGCGCGCGCTACATCCTGCTGCACATGCTGGACGAAGCGCGCCGCAACGGCGTTCAGCTCCCCCAGGAATACACGACCCCCTACGTCAACACCATCCCCGTTGACCAGGAACCGTACTTCCCCGGCGACGAAGCCACGGAGCGCGAATACCGCCGCTGGATCCGCTGGAACGCCGCCGTCCAGGTGACGCGCGCCCAGCGCCCCGGCGTCAAGGTCGGCGGACATATCTCCTCCTATGCCTCCGTCGCCACCCTCTACGAGGTCGGCCTCAACCACTTCTTCCGCGGCAAGGACCACCCCGGCGGCGGCGACCACGTCTTCTTCCAGGGCCACGCCTCCCCCGGCCCCTACGCGCGCGCCTTCCTGGAAGGCCGCCTCTCCGAAGAGGAAATGGACGGATTCCGTCAGCAGGTTTCAACCAAGCATGGCCTGCCCTCCTACCCGCACCCGCGCCAGCTCGACCACTTCTGGGAGTTCCCCACCGTGTCGCTCGGCCTGGGTCCCGCCGAAGCCATCTACCAGGCGTGGTTCGACCGCTACCTGCACATGAACGGCATCAAGGACACATCCCAGCAGCACACGTGGGCCTTCCTTGGCGACGGTGAAATGGACGAACCCGAGTCCCGCGGCATGCTCCAGCTCGCCGCCCAGCAGCGCCTGGACAACCTGACCTTCGTCATCAACTGCAACCTGCAGCGCCTCGACGGCCCGGTTCGCGGCAATGGCAAGATCATCCAGGAACTCGAGGCCTTCTTCAAGGGTGCCGGCTGGAACGTCATCAAGGTCATCTGGGGCCGCGGCTGGGACCAGCTGCTCGCCGCCGACAAGGACGACGCCCTCGTCCACGTCATGAACGAAACCCTGGACGGCGACTACCAGACCTTCCGCGCGAACGACGGCGCCTACGTGCGCGAGCACTTCTTCGGCCGTGACCCGCGCACCAAGGAAATGGTCAAGAACTGGACAGACGACCAGCTCTGGGAACTCAAGCGCGGCGGCCACGACTACCGCAAGGTCTATGCGGCCTACAAGGCAGCCATGGAGCACACCGGCCAGCCGACCGTCGTCCTCGCCCACACCATTAAGGGCTACGCGCTGGGCACGCACTTCGCGGGCCGTAACTCGACGCACCAGATGAAGAAGCTGACGCTCGAGGACGCCAAGCAGCTGCGCGACCGCCTGCAGATCCCGATCACGGACGAAGAACTCGAGCGCGATCCCTACATGCCTCCGTACTACATGCCGCCGGCCGATCACCCGGCCCTGCAGTACATGAAGGAGCGCCGCGAGATCCTCGGCGGCTGGGTGCCCGAGCGCCGCGCCGACCGCCAGCCCAAGCTCCCCGAGCTGCCCGCCCGCCCCTTCGAAGCACTGTCCAAGGGTTCCGGCAAGCTTGAGGTCGCCACGACCATGGCCCTCGTACGTCTGATCAAGGACCTCATGAAGGACAAGCAGGTCGGCAAGTACTTCGTGCCGATCATCCCCGACGAGGCCCGCACCTTCGGTCTGGACGCGATCTTCCCCTCGGCGAAGATCTTCAACACGACCGGCCAGTCCTACACGCCCGTCGACGCGGACATGATGTTGTCCTACCGCGAGTCCGAGCAGGGCCGCATCCTGCACACGGGTATCACCGAGGCTGGCTCCGCTGCCGCCTTCCAGGTCGTCGGCACGGCGTACGCCACGCACGACCTGCCGATGGTGCCGATCTACATCTTCTACTCGATGTTCGGCTTCCAGCGCACGGGCGACCAGTTCTGGGCGGCCGGCGACCAGCTCTCCAAGGGCTTCGTCATCGGCGCGACGGCCGGCCGCACGACGCTCGCGGGCGAGGGCCTGCAGCACATGGACGGTCACTCTCAGGTTTTGGCCGCGACCAACCACGCGTTCGTGTCCTACGACCCGGCCTACGCCTACGAGATCCGCCACATCATGGCGGACGGCCTGCAGCGCATGTACGGTGACGCAGGCGGCCGCGACCCGAACGTCATGTACTACATCACCGTGTACAACGAGCCGATCCACCAGCCGACTGAGCCGGAGAACGTGGACGTCGAGGGCATCATCAAGGGCATCTACAACCTTGATGAGCACCAGAACTTCGGCGGCCCCAAGGCTCAGCTGCTCGCCTCCGGCGTCGGCGTACCGTGGGCGCGCGAGGCCCGCGAGCTGCTGGCTCGCGACTGGGGCGTTGACGCCGCCGTGTGGTCCGTGACTTCGTGGAACGAGCTGCGCCGCGACGGCCTGGATGCCGAGGAACACAACTTCCTGCACCCGTCCGCACCGCGCCGTACCCCCTACGTGTCGACGAAGCTCGCGGGTCGCGAGGGTCCGTTCGTGGCCTCCTCCGACTTCGACCGTATGCTGCCCGACCAGATCCGTCAGTGGATCCCCGGCGACTACCACGTGCTCGGTGCGGATGGCTTCGGCTTCTCCGACACCCGCCGCGCCGCTCGCCGCTGGTACCACATCGACGCGGAGTCGATGGTCGTGCGCACGCTTGCTGCCCTCGCTGACAAGGGCCAGGTCGACCCGTCGGTCGTCCAGCAGGCGATCGACAAGTACGAGCTCTTCAACTACGCCATCCAGGGCAACGACCACGCTGGCGAGGAGTGATCGTCGCTAGGCCCGCGTTCTTCCCTCGCGGTGCCCAGCGATCATGAGAACGAGGCCGGGGTTCCCCACGCGGGTTCCCCGGCCTCGTCAGCTCTCCCTCACGTCTTCGATTCACTCAATTCGTGCCACGAAACCAGACCGCCCATCGTCACGTTCGCCCCAGCTGCAACAAGTTTTCTCCGGTTGTCATTCCCGCCTGTTGTAGCAAGTACACTGTGCGCATGAACACAGCGATGGCAGCTTTAAATATCACGACCAACATCGTGACATCGATTGTTACAGTACCGGGATTCGGCTTCACAGCCGACTCAATTGAGGGTGGGCACGACCTCTACCAACAGGCCCTCAGCCTTTCGGCCGAAATACCTAGTAGTTGCGACGCACAGACGTGTCACCACCTGACAAACTCGATGAGCGCTGAACTAGACGCAATCGAGGGACAGCTCGTTGAATCGGGCTACGACAGGTCCCACATCGATAGCTTCATCGATCATCTCGAGGAATCAGTGAAGCAAACCATCACGCTCCTTGCCGACGACGAGAACGCCCTACGTGAAGCAATACTCAAGCCCGAGGTGTTCCGACACTACGTTCTCGTACAATCAGCCTCAGCACGCCAGAACTACGCCCCCGGCGAACTCCAATACCTCGACACACTCCTGGGTAGCGTCGCGCAGGAGTACCTGACGCTCGCACCAGCGTCACCGGATTTCAAGCACACAGCACTCGAGCGCACAATCACCGCACTGACACAGGTCTCCCACCAGCAGACCACCAAAGACCCGACCCACAGCATGGACGAAGACCACCTCAGTAGACTCGCCGAGCGCAGCAACCTTGCGGACACCTATGTGCAGACAGGGCGCCTCGATGAGGCCATCACCTTGTACGAGCAGATCCGCGAAGACTATGCACGTGTTCTGGGTGAGGATCATCCTCAGACGCTCAGCGCATGCAACGATCTCGCCACCTGTTACCAGGAGGCGGGACGCCTCGATGAGGCCATCACCCTGTTTGAGCAGGTCATCACCGACAGCATCCGCATTTTTGGCGACGATCATCCTAACACCCTGACCTTGCGTAACAACCTTGCAAACTGTCACCTGCAGGCGGGCCGCTTCGTTGAGGCCATCCAACTGTACGAGCAGGCCGCCGCAGGCCGCGCGCGCGTCCTTGGGGAAGACCACTCCCTCACACTCAGCACACGCAACAGCCTGGCAGACGCATACGAGTCTGCTGGCCGCCGCATTGAGGCCATCGCCCTGTTCGAGCAGGTCGCCGCAGGCCGCGCGCGCGTTCTGGGTGAAGACCACCCCCTCACACTCAGCACACGCAATAATCTCGCATACACCTACAATGCGGTGGGCCGCCGCGATGAAGCCATCGCCCTGTACGAACAGGTCGCGACAGACCGCGCGCGCATTCTGGGCGCCAACCACCCCCACACACTCAACACGCGCAACAACCTGGCTGACGCATACGAATCAGCTGGCCGCCGCGATGAAGCCATCACCCTGTACGAACAGGTCGTCACAGGCCTGACCTGTGTCCTGGGTCCCGACCACCCCCGCACGCTCACCGTACGCCACAGCCTTGCATGCGCATACGCGTCTGCTGAGCGCCACGATGAAGCCATCACCCTATTCGAGCAGGTCATCACAGACCGCGCGCGCATCCTGGGTGACAACCACCCCCACACACTCACCGCACGCAACAACCTCGCAAGCGCATACGCGTCTGCTGAGCGCCACGATGAAGCCATCACCCTGTACGAGCAGGTCGCTCAAGACCAGGCCCGCGCCCTCGGCAAAGACCATCCCCACACGCTCACCACGCTCAACAACATCGCATACACATACCGGTCTGTTGGCCGCCTCCCTGAGGCCATTACCCTGTACGAGCAGGTCATGAAAGACCAGATCCGCGTCCTGGGCGAGGACCACCCGGGTACGTACAACACGCGCCGTGAACTCGCAGACTCATACCGAGAGGCTGGTCGCACAGACAATTCCATCACCCTGTACGAACAGCTCCTCGTCAGCAGCCAGCGCGTCCTGGGTGCCGACCATCCGTTCACCACGGCTATGTGTGAGGAACTCGAGGACGTGCGGCGCGAGCTGAAGCAGCGGGACAACCCCTCCGCCGACTAGCGCGCGTATAACCGAGTGGGCCGGTAGCGTGTGCTTCCGGCCCACTCGTGCCTCGTGGACATGCTCTCCTTCCACGTCGTACGCCCTGCCCACCCGATGCGTCCGGCGCACAATGGAAGCATGCACGTTCCCTACGACACCGAGAAGTTCTATTACGGTTTTCCCGTCTACATCCTGGCTTATCCCGATGAGGAAGTGGGGGTCGGCATCACGACAGGGTCCTCGTCGTATTCGCTTGGCCAGATGGTCATGATCGGCTGCGATTCCACCACGCACGCGGCGCGCTCGATCAAGCGCTCGGGCGTGTGTTCCCTCAATCTTTTCGGGGCCGAGGCCATGGGACTCTTCGAATACGCGGGCACCATCTCTGGTGGAGATAAGCTCAGCGACACCCACGTGGCATCGAGCAACTATGACGGCATCCCCGTGCTCGACGATTCACAGATGAGCCTCGTGTGCCGTGTCCTAGAGGCCACGGATGACGGTACCTACACGCACTTCCGCTGCGAGGTCACCGCCCGGCTGGTTGATTCTGACCTCATCGACGAACGAGGTCGATTCCGATACGAGGAGCTTCGTACCGTCGAATACGTGGGCGATGCACGCCGCCGCATCTATCGGTACTTCTCAGAACAGGTGGAGCGTTTCGGTACATTCGTGCGCGCCTTCAAGGAGTCACTGCAGTCCTGAGATCACACAAACGACGAGGCCGGGGTCCCCACGTGGGTTCCCCGGCCTCGGTCATATGCGCAGGCTGTGAGCGCAGTGCTCACTCTTCTTCGGTGCCCGCGTACTTCGGGTTGGCGAGATTTTCGGGCGAGAGGATGCGCTCAACCTCGGACTCGGAGAGGAGTTCCATGTCGTGGATGACCTCGCGCACGGTCTTGCCTTCGGCGGCGGCGCGCTTGCCGACGACGTCGCCCAGGTGGTGTCCGATCACGTCGTTGAAGTAGGTGACGATGCCGATGGAGTTTTCCACGTAGCCGCGGCACACTTCCTCGTTCGCTGTGATGCCGGTGATGCAGCGTTCGCGCAGCGTATCGCATGCGTTGACAAGCAGGTTGATGGACTCGATGAGGGCCTGCGCGATGACGGGCTCCATGACGTTGAGCTGGAGCTGTCCGGCCTCGGCCGCCATGGTGACGGTCTGGTCATTGCCAATGACTTTGAAGCACACCTGGTTGACGACCTCGGGGATGACGGGGTTGACCTTTGCGGGCATGATCGAGGAGCCGGCTGCCATCTTCGGCAGGTTGATCTCGTTGAGGCCAGCGCGCGGGCCGGAGGCCAGCAGACGCAGGTCGTTGCAGACCTTGGAGAGCTTCACGGCGCTGCGCTTGATGGTGGCGTGCATGGACACGTAGGCACCCGTGTCGGAGGTGGCCTCGAGGAGGTTCGGGGAGCCGACGACGCGCGCGCCCGTGATGCGGCGCAGGTGACGCACAACGACCTGCTGGTAGCCGTCCGGCGTATTCAGGCCCGTACCGATGGCGGTGGCACCCAGGTTCGTCTCCAGGAGCAGCTCGGCGTTGTTGACGAGGCGCTCATCTTCCTCGCGCAGCGTGTGCGCAAACGCAGAGAACTCGCTGCCCAGCGACATGGGAACGGCGTCCTGCAGCTGGGTGCGTCCCATCGTCAGGATGCTGCGGAACTCGGCACCCTTCTCGTCAAAGGCGTCCGCCAGCTCGTCGAGGGCCTTGCGCAAACGATTCACCTTGCGCCACAGGGCGATGCGGAACGCGGTCGGGTAGGCGTCGTTCGTCGACTGCGAGCGGTTGACGTGATCATTGGGGTTGATCACGTCGTAGCGCCCCTTCTCCTCCCCCAGGATTTCGAGCGCGAGGTTCGCGATGACCTCGTTCGCGTTCATGTTCACGGATGTGCCCGCGCCGCCCTGAAACTGGTCGACGGGGAACTGGTCCATGCAACGCCCGTTTTCGATGATTTCGTCGCAGGCGGCGATGATTGCCTCGGCCTTAACGGGTTTCATGGCCTTGAGCTGCATGTTCGCCAAGGCGCACGCCTTCTTGACCTGCGCAAATGCACGAATCAGTTCGGGTGCTTCATTGATGGTGCGGCCTGAGATCTGGTAGTTCTCAATGGCTCGCAGTGTGTGGATTCCCCAGTACGCGTCGTCGGGTACTTCGCGCGTGCCGAGCAGATCCTCTTCGGTGCGGGTCAACGTCGTTCCTTCCGTCGGAGTGTACGCCGGAAGTTTCCCGGCGATCCGCCTCCATGGTAGGCACGAAGTCCCGCTTTGTCAGGAACTTTACGATTCTCGGAAAGGTCGTTGACGCTCCCCTAACTCGGCCTTTCGTCAGTCATGACAAGCGGCCTGCGCAACGGCGTCGAGCAGGTCCCCGAGTGTTTCCCACTCCTCGATCTGCGCGTCGGTGAGCGCCACTTTCGCCTCACGTTCGACGCGCGCAACGACGGCATACAGGGACACATCGTCCATGTCCAGATCCCCGCGCAGGGTCAGCTCGGCGCGCGCATCGCCAGGGGCAAGGTCGGCCTCGTCGAGGACGGCTTCCATCGCTGCCTCGCGCGCACGGTCCTGGGTACTTACGGACTCGCCCGCGTCGATGGACGAGGCCTGGGTACCCTCAGGCGCATCGTCCTCGGTAGCGGGATCGACCAGCTGCGCTAACCCGGCACGCAGCTGGTCTCCCAGCAGATCAGCGATGGAACCCATCAGCCCACCCGGTTGTTCAGCCAGCGCACGGGCGCACCCGCGCCCGCGTGACGGAAGGACTCAAGTTCATCGTCCCACGCCTGACCGAGCGCCAGTTCCAGGCCCTCGACCAGCTCTTCGTAGGAGGACGCGTTCTCCATGGCGGCGCGAATGCGGTCCTCGGGGACGACAACATTACCGACGGAGTCCATCTGTGAGTGGAAGATGCCCAGCGACGGGGTGTGACACCAGCGCCCACCATCGTTCGAGGCGGTCGCCTCTTCGGTGACCTCGTAGCGCAGGTGTTCCCAACCGCGCAGAGCGGACGCCAAACGGGCACCCGAGCCAACCGGCCCAACCCACGAAAACTCGCAGCGGACCATGCCCGGCGCCGCATCTTGATCGGTCCACTGGAGGCGAACCTCCTGGCCGAGCGCGGTACCCAACGCCCACTCGATGTGCGGACACAGAGCGGGCGGTGTTGAGTGCACGAAAAATACACCGCGGGTGTATGACCCTCTCATTGTTCCTCCTTGTAGGCTTTGTCAGGATCGTCTTCCCCTACGTCCTAATTACCTGGGAGTCGCAACGAAATGCGCTGAAACGAGCACACACGATGTACTGACAGGATAGAGGAGCGCGCCGGGAAATGCAGGGCATTTCCCGGCGCGTTTCGCACTTTGATCAACTTCCGGCAGGTCAGAATCCAGCCTTACGAATGTCGCGCAGCGCCTTCTTGCGGGTCGGTCGATCCAGGCGGTCGATGTAGATGTGTCCGTCGAGGTGATCGCACTCGTGCTGGATGCAACGAGCCATGAGTTCCTCACCTTCGACAACGACCTTCTTGCCGTCCAGGTCGGTACCCTCGCAGCGGGCATACCAGGCGCGCTCGGTCGGATACCACAGGTCCGGAACCGACAGGCAGCCTTCGTCGCCGTCCTGATACTCGTCTTCGCTCAGGGCGACAATGCGGGGGTTGAGCACGTAGCCGATCTCCCCGTCGATGTTCCAGGAGAAGGCACGCAGGCTGACGCCGATCTGATTAGCGGCCAGGCCGGCGCGGCCCTCCATATCGACGCCCTCGAGGAGGTCCTCGACGAGAGCCTTCACATTCGGGGTGATCTCCGTGATCGGGTCGCACACCGTGCGCAGCACGGGGTCACCGATGATGCGGATGGGACGGATCGCCATGTCACTCCCCCTTCAGGGCTGCGGCATGCAGCTCGCGCAGACGCGCGACGGCTTCCTCGACGGGCACGACGATGGTCTCGCCTGTGGCACGCACGCGGATCTCGACCTGGCCATCAGCCAGCGAACGGCCCACAACGAGGCCGAAGGGCACGCCGACCAGCTCGTAGTCCTTGAACTTCACGCCGGCGCTGACCTTACGGCGGTCGTCGACGAGGACGTCAAGGCCGGCCGCATCAAGCTGCTCGCCCAGCGATTGAGCGGTCTCGAAGACCTCGTCGCCCTTGCCGGTGGCCAGGACGTGCACGTCGAAGGGGGCAATCTGCGCGGGCCAGCTCAGGCCCTTGTCGTCGCAGTTCGCCTCAGCCAGGGCAGCCATGACGCGGGTGACGCCGATGCCGTAGGAGCCCATGGTCACGACCTGGGTCTTGCCATTCTCATCGAGGACGGTCAGGCCCAAGGCCTTGGCGTACTTGCGGCCCAGCTGGAAGATGTGGCCGATCTCGATGCCGCGCTCCAGGTGGAGGGGACCCGATCCGTCGGGGGCCAGGTCGCCCTCGCGCACCTCGGCGGCCTCGATGGTGCCATCGGCCGTGAAGTCGCGGCCCATGACGAGGTTCAGAACGTGGCGCTGCTCAGCGTTCGCACCCGTGACCCATGCGGTGCCCTCGACGACGCGCGGATCCACCAGGTAGCGCACAGAACCGGAGGCGTTGCCTTCCTCATCAACGACGCGCCGCGGCGAGTTGGGTCCCAGCACCGTGGGGCCGATGTATCCGCGCACCAGTTCGGGGTGCGGCTCGAAGTCCGAATCCGACGCCATGTCGACCTCGGCGGGAGCCACGGCGGCCTCGAGGCGCTTCATGTCGACGTCGCGGTCGCCGGGGATACCCACGACGAGCAGCTCGCGCTCACCGTCCGGGTGGGTGAGCGTCACGACAACATTCTTCAGCGTGTCGGCGGCGGTCCAGGGGCGGTCCTCACGCGGGTAGCGCTCGTTGAGCAGATCCACGAGCGCCTCAATCGTCGGAGCGTCGGGCGTGGGAACCTCGACGGGCGCGGGAACACCCGACGCGTCGACGGCCTCGGGGACGGGGGTGGTCACAGCCTCGGCGTTGGCGGCGTAGCCACCCGGGGACGCCACGAAGGTGTCCTCACCGATCGGCGAGGGGTGCAGGAACTCCTCGGAGCGCGAGCCGCCCATCGCGCCGCTCATCGCGGACACGATGACGTAGCGCAGGCCCAGACGCTGGAAGATGCGCTCATAGGTGTCGCGCTCAGCCTGGTAGGAGGCGTCCAGTCCCTCGTCATCGATGTCGAAGGAGTAGGCGTCCTTCATGACGAACTCACGCCCGCGGATCAGGCCGGCGCGCGGGCGGGCCTCGTCGCGATACTTCGTCTGAATCTGGTAGAGGGTGGCGGGCAGGTCCTTGTACGAGGAGTACATGTCCTTGACGAGGAGCGTGAACATCTCCTCGTGCGTGGGGGCCAGCAGGTAGTCGCCGCCCTTACGGTCGTTGAGCTTGAACAGCGTCGGGCCGTACTCTTCCCAGCGGTTCGTCGCCTTGTAGGGGTCGGCGGGGATCAGGCCCGGGAAGTGCACCTCCTGTGCACCCATCGCGTCCATTTCCTCGCGGACGATGTCCTCAATCTTGCGCAGCGTACGCAGGCCGAGGGGCAGCCACGTGTAAATGCCGGGGGCACAGCGGCGAATGTAACCGGCGCGAACCAGCAGCTTGTGGGAATTGACCTCGGCGTCAGCCGGGTCCTCACGCAGAGTTCGCAGGAAGAAAGTCGAGAGATTTCGAAGCATGCTCCAAGAGTACGGCACGCACTGGTTTGAAGGCCACCGGCACAGCCGTGTGACCCCTCATCAGGGCATGAAGCCCGTTAGATCACCGCGCCCGCGCCCAGCTCAGGCTCGCGAGCACCCGGATTTGCCACGTAGTAGCGACGTGCCATCCACCCCGGGTATGCCCACTCGGGCAGTCCCCCCAGGTACAGGGACTGAATCGCGACGGCGACCATAACGCCGAAAAGGCCCAGGAGCAGCGCGCACGACCCCATGGTGTCTGCGCCGACTGCCTCGCGACCCACGAGGTCGGCAGTCACAAACCAGACGAGGGAGAGCAGAGGCATCAGCGGCCACACAACACGGTTCAGCTCCGCACTGGCCGAGCCACCGCGCATGTCCATGCGCATCGCAACGCGTCGGGAACTCGCGAACACGCCAGACCACACCCACGCCCAGAGAAGTGCGATGAGCAGGCCGATGACTGCAAGCAGTGCGGTGGCGTTGAGGAGCATTGGTCACCCTTCAGAAAGCGCAACATCCCCGTCGGCGTTGCGTGTAGCTCGATACTACAACACCGCGGGGATGAGTGCGCCACCCGAAACAGGGGCGGATCCGTGTGACTCAGGCGTCGACGGCGTGTGCCAGACACGCATCACGCAGGTCACGCAGCATCGACAGGGAGGACAGGGACTCGGCTGCCACGCCCGCCCAGACGAGCGCGCGTTCGCGTCCGTGCGCCTCATGACGTTCACGGATGTGCAGCAGGGTGCGCGACGGCGACAGGGGAAGCAGGGCGATCACGCAGGTTCCCGAGGCCGGGGCATCCCCGGGCGCAGCAGGCGCGGCCACGTGCATCAGGACGTGGTCCTCATCAGCGATCTCGATGATCGTCGACTCATCGGCGGGTTCGAACACGTGACCCAGGACGTCCCAGACGACCGAAGCCGGGGCGTCAATGGCGATACCGCGGTCCACGACTACGTTTGCGCCGGGCAGCAGCAGGTCGCCGGGAAGGGACACATCCGCCTGGGAAGCGGTTAGACCAATGCGGCGCGGAAAGCCGGTCGCGGCCAGGACGCACGCGCCGCCCACGAGGGACAGGCAGACAAGGGTACGAAGACGCATGGGGTTCCTCTTTATCTCTCAACATCCACTGCCCGGAAGCTTGCCTTCCGGGGCGGTAATCGGATTCACCTCGACGGTACCGGAACCAGGCTCCAGGCCCATCTCCTCGGCCAGCGCGTTCGCACGGCGGATGAGGGTTTCGACGATCTGGTCCTCGGGGACGGTCTCGACGACCTTGCCGCGGATGAAAATCTGGCCCTTGCCGTTGCCCGACGCGACACCCAGGTCTGCCTCACGGGCTTCACCGGGGCCATTGACGACGCAGCCCATGACGGCCACGCGCAGCGGAACGGTCAGTTCCTTGAGGCCTTCGGTGACGTTCTCTGCCAGTGTCCACACGTCCACCTGGGCGCGACCGCACGACGGGCAGGACACGATCTCGAGCGTGCGTTCACGCAGGCCCAGGAACTCCAGCATCTTCGTGCCGACCTTGACTTCCTCGACGGGAGGAGCCGACAGAGAAACACGGATCGTGTCGCCGATGCCTTCGGCCAGCAGGATAGAGAAGGCAGAGACGGACTTGATGGTGCCCTGGAAAGCAGGGCCGGCCTCGGTCACGCCCAGGTGCAACGGCCAGTCGCCCGCCTCGGAGAGCATGCGATACGCCTGGACCATGGTGAGCACGTCGTGGTGCTTGACCGAGATCTTAAAGTCGTGGAAGTCGTTCTCCTCGAAGAGCGAGGCCTCCCAGATCGCGGATTCAACCAGCGCCTCGGGCGTGGCACGACCGTACTTTTTGAGCAGGCGCGGGTCCAGCGAACCGGCGTTGACGCCGATACGCAGGGACACACCGTGATCGGAGGCGGCCTTGCAGATGTCCTTGACCTGGTCGTCGAACTTGCGGATGTTGCCCGGGTTCACGCGCACAGCACCGCAACCGGCCTCAATCGCCTGGAAGACGTACTTCGGCTTGAAGTGGATGTCGGCGATAACAGGGATACGCGACTGCTGGGCGATGATCGGCAGCGCCTCCGCGTCCTTATCCGTCGGGCAGGCGACTCGAACGATGTCGCAGCCTGCGGCCGTCAGCTCGGCGATCTGCTGCAGCGTCGCGCCGATGTCGTGCGTCTTCGTCGTCGTCATAGACTGGACGGACACCGGTGCCCCGCCGCCCACGGGAACGTTTCCGACCATCAGCTGATGCGTCGGCTTGCGCGGGAACGGCGACGTGGCAACTGAAGGCATACCAAGATTGATTTCACTCACCCGCCCATTATCGCTTACCCGGGCGCATCCTTCCCACGCGGGCACCGCCCACGTGGTCAGGCTCGCTTTCCTCGCCTCCACGCATTCTTTGTCGAGGAGCTGGGCACACCGGGATCAGCTAAGCGAAATGGGCTTGACGATGTCGGCGACGATAAGAATGAAACTCATCACGATGAGAACCCCTCCAACCGCCCAGGTAAGAGGAACCAGACGCGCAGTGTCGGCCGGACCGGGATCCTCCTTGCCGCGCAGGCTCGCAACCTGACGACGCACGCCCTCATACACCGCGCCCAGGATGTGTCCGCCATCCAGAGGCGGCAGCGGGATCAGGTTGAAGACAAAGAGCGCCATGTTCAATGAGGCCAGCAGACTGAGCAGCGCGCCCACCACCTGACGAGTGTCACGCAGGCCCAACGCCGCCGAATCTCCCGTCACTTCACCCGCCATGCGGCCCACGCCCACAACCGAGACGACGCCGGTCGCATCGCGCTGCTCGTCGGTCACGACGGAGCGTCCGACCTGCCACACGGCTTGGGGCAGGCGCACGATGACAGATGCAGTTCCCGTAAACATCTGCCAGTCGGCCTGCAGCACATCCGTCAGCGACGCGGACACATACTCGTACCCGGCCGTCACGCCCACATACCGGGCACCCCGCGCGCCCGTCACCGGGGTCACCGTCAGATCCACGGTCGTCCCGTCACGTCCGACCGTGAGCACAGCAGACTCACCCTCCGGGGTAGCACCCACCGCCCGCTGGAACTGTGCGAAGGTCTCGATCGGCGTTCCGTTCCACGCAAGGACCGTGTCCCCGGGACGAACCCCGGCCTCGTACGCCGGAGAGGCGATCTCCCCCTCCGATGTCTGGATCGTTGCGGACACCGAAGCAATCGTGCGAGACGCAGCGGGCGCGCCAATGCCCACCATGGTCACAGCGCTGAGTACAAAGCAGATCAGCAGGTTCATGAGCGGACCGCAGAGCATAACCGTGATCTTCTTCGGTGCGCTCAGCAGGTAAAACGCGCGATGCTCCTGGCCCTGCGGGATCTCCTCGGTCGAGGCCTCCCTGGCTTCCTGCGCGAGCGTCACCTTTCCGCGCCGCCCCACGAGGCGCGTGCCCGGGCGAGCCGGAGCATACATACCGACGATCTTGACGTAGCCGCCAAGCAGGATCGCGCGCAAAGCGTACGTGGTATCGCCGATCTTCTTCTTCCACAGGGCAGGGCCGAAGCCCACCGCGTAATCCGGCACCAAGACGCCGAACTTCTTCGCGGGCAGCATATGCCCCACCTCATGGAGAGCCACCGACGCCAAAATACCGATGATGATGACGACGATACCCGTAATCGAACCCACGCTCACTGATCCTTCCACTGGCCGGCACCGATATATTCGCGTGCGCGCTGATCGGCCCAACTCTGCGCGGCCAGAATATCCTCCAGCGTCGGATCGGCGACGCCCTCATGCTCATGAACGACAGCCGACACCGTGTCGACAATCGCCAGCCACGGCACAACACCGTCGATAAAGGCATCCACCATGACCTCGTTCGCGGCGTTGAGCACCGCGGGGTGAGTGGCCGACGCACCCACAGCAAAACGGGCCAAGTTAATCGCCGGGAACGTCTCGTTATCGACCGGCTCAAAAGTCCACTGCGACGGACTGCCCCACGTGAGAGGTGCCTCCACGTCATCCAAGCGCTCAGGCCACGTCAGACCCAACGCAATCGGCAGCCGCATGTCCGGAGGCGACGCCTGCAGCGTCGTCGCCCCGTCGCGCCACGTCACCATCGAATGGACGATCGACTGAGGATGAACCGTCGCCACAATATGCTCCGGCTCCACATCAAACAGCAGGTGTGCCTCGATGAGTTCCAGGCCCTTGTTAATCAGCGTCGAGGAGTTAATCGTCACGACCGGACCCATATTCCAGGTCGGGTGTGCGAGCGCCTGCGCCGCACGCACCCCACGCAGTTGATCGCGAGTACGCCCGCGGAAAGGACCGCCTGAGGCTGTCAGCACCAGATCGGCCACCTCCGAACGGCCAGAAACGACCGGCGAGGTCAGACCACGCTCATGCACGCCCGAGGCCAACGCCTGGGCAATCGCCGAGTGCTCCGAATCGACCGGCACGATCTGGCCCGGGAAACGCATCGCGTTCTTGACCAACGCGCCGCCCACGACCAGGGATTCCTTATTCGCCAGCGCCAGGCGTGCCCCGCAGTTGAGGGCCGCGAGCGTCGAGGACAAACCGACGCCACCCGTAATGCCATTGAGGACCACCGGCGTCTCGCAAGGATACAGCTGCGCCGCCAATTCGACCGAGGCACACACGACCTCAACGGAGGCATTCTCACCCACAAACACCTCGGGGCACGTGCCGCCCATCGACTCGACAGCAGCCGCCAACTCCTCGCGCACGTCCCGCGCCACACCCACGTACGCGGGTGTCAGGGCTACGATCTGCGCAGCCAACTCGGTGATCGACGAGCCGCCCGCACTCAGACCCAGCACATCGAAACGACCCCTGTGCGCCTCAATGACCTCTCGCGCCTGAGTACCAATCGAACCGGTCGAGCCCAACAAAACAACGGGGGCAGGACCCATCAGGGTCGTCTCGCGAGCCTCCATCAGTCGACCGCGAGCAGGATCTCGATCGCGCGAGCCAAGTAGGCATCCACCGGCCCCTCCGCGTACGCCTTCTTGCCGCGCTTAGGCCGGAACGTCGCCGTGCGAATCTCGTTCGCAGTCAACTCTTCGGCCTCGTCGAAGTAAGCGGCGATGCGATCAAGCAGATCGTCGACCTCCTCGCAGCTGTAGCCGCGTCCACTCGTCGGATTCGAGAAACGCTCACCGCGCGGGCGCTGCAGACGCGGGTACAGGGTGGTCGCACGATCAGCGACGCGGTTATACCACGCAGCCTCACCCTCAGCCGCCACGGAGTCGGCGCGGTCGCGGTTGATAAACGCCGCCTCGAGGCGGTTCATCGCACCGTCCACGGCCTCGATCTGGTAGCCACGATTCTTCAGCTCGAACGTCGCCAGGCGCACCTGCTCCGCACTAAACTGCTCCGGAGGCACACCGCCCTCATACGCGCGTCGCGCATCCTCAAAGAACGCATCCACCTGTCCGCAGTCGTATCCCTTCGAGAAGAAACCGACCCTCGGGAACTCAGCCATCATTGCTCCTTACTCTGAGTCATGGAACGAAGAATGTCATCAACGGCCTTCTGCGTGCCGAAATCGGCATACTCGGCGGGCAGAGCCATCGGCTCGGCATCAGGAATCGCCACAGGCGGTGCCGAGATGAAATCGTCAGTCGTAGGCAGCGTAGCGGACACGCGCGCGAGCGGCACAGCTGAGCTTTCCGTCGCGGTCCCCTCTGGCAACGCGGCACCCGCAACGCCTGCGCCACCAGCGGCTACCTGGGGCATCTGCGCAACGGCGGGAATCGGCGCGGGCTGCGCAGGTGCAGCCACCGGCGCCGAGGCCGCGGCAGGCTGGGCCGGAACAGCAGCCGTCTCAGTCTGCTCGGCGTTCTGCGCCGCCTGCTCGCGCTGGCGATCAAGGCCTCGCAACACCTGAATCAGCCGATCAATCTCCATGTCGACCTCTTCATCATTGAAGCCACGCCACTTCACGGAAAACTCCTGGTCCTCCGCCTTCTGAGCGGTAATGACCTTCTCAGGATCGGTTTCCTCGCCCGTGATGGTGCGCTCGATATCAACGAGGAAGCTCAGAACTTCACTCGCGTCGTATCCCATACGCAAAAAGCTGCGCGAAAAGTCTTTCCTAATCATGCGTTCTCCTTCCCAGGCCCGCGCTTACCTTCGGCGACCGCGGTCGCGAGCTGACCGCACGCTCCATCGATATCCGAGCCGCGTGTGTCACGGATCGATGTGGCAATGCCATTGTCACGCAGCCGACTCACGAAAGCGTCTTGGGCATGCCTCGTCGATGCCGTCCAAATCGAACCGGGCGTCGGGTTCAAGGGAATCGGATTCACGTGAACCCAGCCATGGCCTCGTCTATTGAGTTCATCGGCCAGGAGCTGCGCACGCCACTCCTGATCGTTCATGTCCTTAATGAGCGCGTACTCGATCGAGACGCGGCGACCGGTCGCCAGGAAGTAGGCGCGGGCCGCATCGAGGAGTTCACCCACCTTCCACCGCGAGTTGATCGGAATCAGCTCATCGCGCAGGTCATCATCGGGAGCATGCAGGGACACGGCCAGCGTCACCGGCATCCCCTCCCCCGCCAGCTTGCGGATCGCCGGAACTAAGCCAACCGTAGAGACAGTGATGTTGCGAGCGCTCATACCAAAGCCCTCAGGTGCCGGATCAATGAGGCGATGCAACGCACCGATGACCGTCTTGTAGTTGGCCAACGGCTCCCCCATCCCCATGAACACGATGTTCGACAGAGTCGTCGGGCCACCCGCCAGCGCGCCGTCGCGGCACGCGGCCTGCGCGTAGCGAACCTGATCGACGATCTCGGCCGTCGACAGATTACGGGTCAGACCCATCTGGCCTGTCGCGCAGAACGGGCACGCCATACCGCACCCCGCCTGCGACGACACGCACAGAGTCGTACGCTGCGGATAACGCATAAGGACCGACTCGACCTGCGCGCCGTCATAGAGACGCCACAGATCCTTGATCGTGCGACCACCATCCGCCTCCAACGAGACGACCTTCGACACGAGAGTCGGCAAAAGCGCCTCACGCACCTGCGCGCGCATACCTGCCGGAATATCACTCATGCGCTCCGGATCCGCCTCGAAGTGCGTGAAGTAATGACGCGACAACTGGTCGGCACGGAATGCGGGCAGGCCCAGATCCTTCAGGACCTGCTTGCGTCCTGCGGCGTCGAGATCCGCCAGATGCGACGGAGCCTTGCCCCTGCGCTTCGCAGTAAACGACAAGACAGGCTTCGCATCCTTATGCGTCGCACCCTCCGGAGGTTGATCCGTCGGACGCACCTCGCGCCGCGGACTACGGCGAATCGGGGACGCAGCCACGGCCTCGTCCCTCTCACGCCTATCGGACCCGGAACGACCCTTCGTCGATTGACTCAATGCTTGGACTCCCAAGAAATACCCGGCAGCGCCCACGCAAAAATGAAGTAGGCGACCGGCGCGCTCATGAGCAGCGCGTCCACTCGGTCGAGAACGCCACCGTGCCCAGGCAGAATCTTCGACATGTCTTTCAGGCCCGCCTCACGCTTAATGAGCGACTCAGTGAGATCACCCATCGTGCCCACAAACGCAATCGAGATGCCGGCGATGATTCCCCACCACCAGGCGGCACCCAGCCACCACAGGCCGACCGCTCCCACGCCGACCGCAGTCAGCGCCGAACCGGCAAAACCCTCCCACGACTTCTTCGGAGAAAGCGCAGGTGCCATCGGGTGCTTACCGAACAGAACACCGGCAGCCCAGCCCCCCGTATCGTTGGCGATCACCATCAACTCGAAAACCACGAACACCCACGGGTTACGCCACGCGGCGAGCATAAGCACCACGAACGAGGCCAGGAACGGTACATACGCCGCCGTGAACGTCGTCGAGACGACATCACTCATCCTCGATTCCTGACGCCGATCCAGCAGACGCCACGCAGCGCACACGAACACCGTGATGTAGAGAGCGAAGAGCATTCCCTCGCTGCCGAGCCACCACGCGCACGTCACCATGCCGATCGCACCCACGTACAGCGGTGTCACAGCCAGGGTGATGCCCATGCGCGCAAACGCGCCAGCCAACTCCCAAATGCCCACCAGACACACGAACGCAATGACACCTACGAATGCGGGCAGCGACGTAAACAGGGGAACCGCGACAGCGGCGATCAGAACGACCGCCGTCGTGATTGCCTGCGCAAGATTACGACCCGCCTTCCCCGTGGCCCCACTCGCGGGATGATTATCGCGCGTGGGACCAGGGGAAAAGATACGAGCCAGCAGTGAAGGATCCGTTGACGCCATCAGATCGTCAGCAGTTCGCTTTCCTTCGTCGCGAGCATCTTGTCGATCTGCTCAGTGTGGGCCTTAGTCGTCGAGTCAAGGTGCTTCTCTGCGCGCTCGACGTCGTCCTCGGAAGCCTCGCCGTCCTTCTTGAGGCGATCAAGCTGATCCTTGGCCTTACGACGCACACCGCGCACGGACACGCGGCCGTCCTCGGCCTTGCTCTTAGCCTGCTTCACGTACTCCTTACGGCGCTCCTCGGTCAGAGCGGGCAGAACGACGCGCACAACGTTGCCGTCGTCGGTCGGGTTCACACCCAGGTCGGACTCGCGCAGCGTGCGGATGATCTCCTGGGTCGCCGTACGGTCGAAGGGCGAGATGAGGACCGTGCGAGCCTCGGGAATCTGGAAGCTCGCAAGCTGCTGCATCGGCGTGGGTGCGCCGTAGTAGTCCACCAGCAGCTGCTCGAACATCGAAGACGTCGCGCGTCCCGTGCGGATGTTCGTGAACTCGTGGCGGGCCGCCTCGACGGCCTTGTCCATCTTTTCCTCAGCTTCGAGGAGGATATCGTCGATCACTATGTGCTCCTTAACGTCAGTGGTCTGTGAAGGTTATATCACGCCGTCACTAGGGTACCGATTTCATCGCCCATCAGCGCGCGGGTAACAGCCCCGTCTTCGCCCATGCCGAAAATACGAGTCGTCAGACCATTCTCGCGGCACAGCGCCAGCGCCGAGCCATCGATCACCTTCAGGTCACGGCGCAGGGCCTCCGAGTAGGTCAACGTGTCAAAGCGGCGCGCATCGGGATTCTTATTCGGGTCATCGTCGTAGACGCCGTCCACGCCGTTCTTAGCGACGAGCAGCTCATCACAGTGAATCTCCAGGGCACGCTGGGCAGAGACAGTATCAGTCGAGAAGTACGGCAGACCAGCACCAGCGCCGAAGACAACGACGCGCCCCTTCTCCAGGTGACGAATCGCGCGCAGCGGCAGGTAGGGTTCGGCAACCTGGGCCATCGTGATCGCCGTCTGGACGCGAGCGGGCACGCCGGTCTGGTCGATGAAATCCTGCAGGGCGAGGGCGTTCATGACGGTACCGAGCATCCCCATGTAGTCCGCGCGCGAACGCTCCAGACCCTCGCGGGCAAGCTGAGCACCGCGGAAGAAGTTACCGCCGCCGACAACGATTGCAACCTGGACGCCCTCACGTACGGCCGTGGCCACCTGCTCAGCGATGTTGCGAACGACCTTGGGATCCAAGCCGATCGATCCACCTCCGAATGCCTCTCCGGAAAGCTTGAGCAAAACGCGGCGCTTCGTCGACATGACGCTTCTCCTTTTTAACGGCCCTGGGTGGGCGGAACGGTTAGTAACCATACTACCTGGTAAAAGTGAAGCGGCCCCGCCGGTGGGCGGAGCCGCTTCCAACTGTCAGCAAGCTGACGACGTCACCAGATCAGGCACCCACGTGCACGCGCACGAAGTTGGTGACCGTGGCACCGGCCTCCTTGAGGACCTGGCCGACGGACTTCGAGGGGTCACGGGCGAAGGCCTGGTCAACAAGGCAGTTGTCCTTGAAGAAGGCGTTCAGGCGGCCCTCAACAATCTTGGGAACGATGTTGGCGGGCTTACCTTCCTCGAGCGTGATCTTTTCGAGGGTAGCGCGCTCCTTGTCGAGCACGTCGGCGGGAACCGAATCGCGATCAAGGTAGGCGGGCATGTAAGCGGCAACGTGCATCGCGATGTCGTGGGCAACGGACTTGCCAGCGGCATCGGTGACGACGAAGACGCCAACCTGCGGGGGCAGGTCGGGGTTCGTCTGGTGCAGGTAGAGGTCAACGTTCTCGCCCTCAACGCGCACGATGCGGCCAACCTGAAGCTTCTCGCCGATGATGGCAGCGAAGGCGTCCAGGCGATCCTTGACGGTGCCCTCGCCCATGGGGGCGGCGAGCAGCGCGTCCAGGTCGGCAGCCTTGGAGGCGACGGCGGCGGCCAGGACCTCGTTAGAGAAGTCGATGAACTTCTGGTTCTTGGCGACGAAGTCGGTCTCCGAGTTGACCTCGACCAGCACGCCGACGGTGCCGTCGGTCTGAGCGGCCAGCAGGCCGGCGGAGGCCTGGCGGCCCTCGCGCTTGGACAGGGACTTCAGGCCCTTCAGTCGGATGATCTCGAGGGCCTTCTCGGCGTCGCCGTTGGCCTCGGTCAGAGCCTTCTTGACATCCATCATGCCGGCGCCGGTCTGCTCACGCAGCGCCTTCACATCTGCAGCGGTGAAATTCGCCATCGGATGATTCCTCTCAGTTAAAACGTTCAGTCCTGCTTGGTGGCCGACTCTTCGGCAACCTCGGCGGCGGCTTCGTCAGCCTTGACCTCGCCCTCGAGGAGCTCGCGCTCCCACTCAGCCAGCGGCTCAGCAGCGGTCTCTTCGCCCTTGCCCTTGCGGACGTCGGAACGGGCGATCAGGCCCTCGGCGACGGCGTCGGCGATCACGCGGGTGAGCAGCGCGACGGCGCGGATAGCGTCGTCGTTGCCGGGGATACGGTAGTCGACCTCGTCCGGATCAGCGTTGGTGTCCAGGATGGCGACGATCGGGATGCGCAGCTTGCGAGCCTCGGAGACCGCGAGGTGCTCCTTCTTGGGGTCGACGATCCACACGGCCGAGGGAACCTTGGTCATGTCGCGGATGCCGCCCAGGGTGCGCGAGAGCTTGTCCTTCTCGCGGCGCATCATGAGCAGTTCCTTCTTGGTGTGACCGGAGGAGGCCACGTCGTCGAAGTCGATCTGCTCGAGTTCCTTCAGGCGCTGCAGACGGGTCGCAACGGTGGAGAAGTTGGTGAGCATGCCGCCGAGCCAGCGGTGGTTCACGTAGGGCATGCCGACGCGCTGGGCCTGCTCGGCCACGGCTTCCTGGGCCTGCTTCTTGGTGCCGACGAAGAGCAGGGTGCCGCCGTGGGCAACGGTCTGCTTCACGAAGTCGAAGGCGATGTCAATGTCAGCAATGGTCTGCTGCAGGTCGATGATGTAGATGCCGTTGCGCTCGGTGAGGATGAAGCGCTTCATCTTCGGGTTCCAACGGCGAGTCTGGTGGCCGAAGTGGACACCGGACTCGAGGAGCTGACGCATGGTAACGATTGCCATGGTTCGTCCTTTCCCCGCAAGTCGCGAGTGATCAGTGGGGTTTCCCCCGGGTTATCGGTTTGCTGTGCGCAGTGCGCACCCTGGTGCCATGATCGGCGACCATCCCCGTAGGGACCGAAGCCACCGCGTCTCGCCGCCCTTTGGTTGCCCGTGGACGTGCGATAAATGGCACGCGAAGTCACCTGCACGAAACAAGTGCGCGGTCATCTTACCTCACCGCCGCACACTCTCCTGTGACAGGAGGGGTGTGAGTGTGCTGACTTTCATACGGATAGACGAGGCCTGGGTCGGCTTGGTCAGTCGCGCGCAGTCGGCGGTGGGTGCGAGTCGTTATCCACAGGGGTCCGAACGTGTCGCGGCCTGTCCACAGGCTCGCTCGTCTGAGTGGTTCTGTCGGTTCGGTGAGCGCAGGGTGGAGAGATGAACTCGTTACGTTGTTGCCGCCGTCTGCTGCGCGCCGTTCTCCTCGTCTCTCTGTCGTGCTGTCTTGTACTTGTCATGTGCGCGCCCGCTGGGTCTGCGCAGCATCGTGAGCGTTGGCAGTGGCCGACGCTTTCCCCCGTTCCCGTCGCCTCTTCGTTCGCACCGCCCGTCCACGATTGGCTGCCTGGAAGGCGCGGTGTCACCCTGACGTATCCGGGCGGATCACCCGTATACGCGTGCGCCTCCGGAACGGTGACGTTCGCGGGCCAGGTCGGCGGGCGCGGGGTTGTCTCGATCCAGCACGAGACGCGCGGGCACACCATCTGGTCGACCTATCTACCGGTGACGCCGAGCGTGAGCGTCGGAGAGACAGTCACGATGGGCGCGCAGATCGGCACTGTCGAGGAAGAATCGCAGACCCTGCACTGGGGAGCGAAGACAGGACCGAAAACGTACGTCGATCCGATCCGGTTGACGGTTGACAGGCCACGGCTCCTGCCCTGGGATGGGAGCTGACAAGAACTCGTCGCGTCCCATGGGCGCGACGGTGACTCGAGCGGGGCGGCGCGGTGCTTGCAGGGCCTGGCCGTGCATCTGACGACGCACCAAGCACCGCTCGCTGCGCGGCTGTGAGCGGGCGGGCAGGCCCCGCGCCGCCCATGAACTGCGTCCCGGGGATTGGAAGCGTCAGGCTCGTGGGTGCGTGTGTCAGGCACGGGGGTGAGCGCGCTGGTAGATAGCGCTGAGCCTGGCTGTATCGACGTGGGTGTAGCGCTGAGTCGTCACCAGGGAAGCGTGGCCCAGCATTTCCTGGACGGCGCGCAGGTCGGCTCCGCCCTGGAGGAGATGGGTGGCCGTCGAGTGGCGCAGTCCGTGGGGCGCAATGTCATGCACTCCGGCCTTCGCGGCCATTCGATGGACCATGGAGCGAACGACGCGCGGATCAATGCGCCCGCCTCGGTCTCCGAGGAAGAGCGCGCTGCCGCTGGTCTCCCCAGCCAACTGGGGTCGGCCTCGTACGAGCCAGTGATCGAGGGCGTCCTCGGCAGGCGGGCCGTAGGGAACGACGCGCTCCTTGTTGCCTTTACCAAGGACGCGGACGGTCAGTGCCTCTCGATTGAGTGAGGACACGTCGAGCGCGCACACCTCTGAGACACGCAGCCCACACGCGTATGTGAGTTCGAGGATCGCCCATGCGCGCATCTGCGAGGGGCCGCCGGTCAGCGCCTCAGACTTGGCGAGGTTAATGAGGGTACGCGCGTCGGACTCGTCAAGGGGCGTGGGTAGACGTTGATCGGCACGAGGGCTGGAAAGAGCGGCTGCCGGGTCGCTCGGCAGTATTTCTTCTCGCACGGCCCATGCGGTGAAGTTACGAACGGCTGCCGTATGACGAGCGATCGTCGAGCGCGCTCCCCCGCGCACCAGCGTGTCGGCGAGCCACGAACGGATGCGGCGCTGCGTGAGGGCATGCGCGAACTCGCCGGCGGGTGCATCCCAACCGATTCCCAGGTAGTCCAGGAGAGCACGCAGGTCACCCATGTAGGCGTCTACGGTGTGCTCGCTCATCCGCCTGCCCACACGCAGGTATTCACCCCACTGATCCCCCACGCTCTCACTCATGCGTTCATCCTACGGTGTCACTCCCCCGCCTGCGGGACCACCCGCGCGTCGAGCTGGTGACGAGGCCAGCGACTGTCAGGTCCATGAGAGCACGATTCACTTCGTCTCGTCCAAGTCCGGCGGATGCGCAGATCGTGGGTACGCCAGCGGGAGCGCTGCGTGGAAGAGCCTCCCACACGCGGCGGGCGATAGGCGGCAGTGCATCGATGCCTCGGTCTTCCTCAACTGGCATTCCGAACAGCGTCGCCTCAGCATCGACGTCGAGGGGACCGGCCAGCTCGGCAGCATCGCGCCCGTCTCGAATGATTGTCGCGCCGTTGCGCGCCAACTCGAGGCATCCCACCGACATGGGGGCATCGACCGCGCCGGGCACGGCACCGAGTTCCCGACCGCAGCTCATCGCCCACCGGGCCGTCGCCAGTGCTCCCGAGCGCGCCCCTGCCTCGACGACGATGGTTGCGGCGCTCCACGCGGCGATCAGCCGGTTGCGGGTGAGGAAACGCCATTTCGCGGGCCGGGCGGTGGGAGACACCTCTGAAATGAGAACACCGCCCCCAGCCGTCATTGCACGGAAGTCAGGGATGTGACACGCCGGGTAGGGGTTGAGAACGCCACCCGCCAGGATGGCAACCGTCGCCTCACCACCCGCCATCGCGCCTCTGTGCGCTTCGATGTCGATGCCGATGGCACCGCCCGACACGACGGTATACCCCGAGCGCGCTAGGTGATAGGCCATGTTTCGGGCACACCTGCCGCCAGCTCCGGTCGATGCACGAGCTCCGATGATCGACACGTGCCCATCACTGCTGGAATCACTGGGCAGAGTCCCGAGGTACCACAGGCCGAGCGGTTCATCGTCACCCAGGCAGGAGAGCTGCGAGGGCCACCGAGGATCCGACGGGGTCACAAAACCCCCTCCAGCTCGCTCGATGCGGGCAAGATCCTGATCGACGTCAACCTCGTGCACACGCGCTTGCCACCGATTCCATTGCGTGAACCAGTCCGTTCTCGCATGGGCGGCAAGCGGTGAAGGCACGCCCGCCCAGGACCCTTGGAGCCATTCGCGCCCCGCTCGATCCCCGAGGACTGATCGCACGACGCGTGCTGCGGGGTCGGCGGGTTCGGAGATGGCAGACCACCAGGCACCCTCCCAGATGTCATCATCAGTTGTCATGATCGTGTCCGTTCCGCAGCTGCTGCGCTGCAACGATGTGGTCAATTGTCGGGTGAGGGACACCGTCCAGATCAGCGAGCGTCCATGCCAGCCGAAGCATTCGGTCGATGCCTCGCATTGACGACGCCCCAGCGTCGACGAGTCGGTCGAGCTGAGCCACCAGGTCGGCGTCGATGCCGGAGTTCCGCCTGATCCATGCCCCGGGCAGTTGCGCGTTGCAGTGCCACGGCGTGTCAGTCAGTCGGTGTCGTGCTCGTTCACGCGCGACCACCACCCGCTCCCGGATGGTCGCCGAGTCACGCGAGTCCCCTATCGCCATGTCCGCGCGGGTCGGGGTGTGCACGTCGATGCGAATGTCCATGCGGTCCAGCAACGGTCCGGACAGGCGAGCCATGTAGCGACGCCGTGCGATGGACGAGCAGGTGCAGCGGCGTCCACCACGCCGCCCTCCGCACGGGCACGGGTTGGATGCCATGACCAGTTGAAACGAGGCCGGGTAGCGCGCGTGAATACCCGAGCGGTGCAGGTTGACCGCACCCGATTCCATGGGTTCACGTAGGGAGTCGAGAACGGAGGGCGCAAACTCGGCAGCCTCATCCAGGAACAGAATCCCACCGTGGGCCAGCGATGCCGCGCCCGGCGTGAGGGTTCGAGAGCCGCCACCGATGAGCGCAGCCATCGTCACCGAGTGGTGGGGTGCCTGGAACGGAGGACGCGTGACGAGAGCCGTGCCCGTCGGGACGAGGCCGGCGACAGAGTGCAGGGACGTGGTGACCAGGGCGGTGTCCGGGTCCAGGTCGGGCAAAATTGTGGGAAGGCGCGAGGCGAGCATTGTCTTGCCAGAGCCTGGCTCGCCCAGCAGAAACACGTGGTGTCCTCCCGCAGCGGCGACTTCCATGGCTGCAACGGCCTCGGGCTGGCCGCGGACATCCGCCATGTCGAGGATCGAGACATCCTCCGCGGAACAATCCCGGCGGCGCACGCCCAGGTGCCCTTGAAAAGGCGCTTTGATTGCCTCTCCCCCAGCCCATGCGATCATATCCGCGAGGTGTTCGAAGGCAATGACCTCGATCCCAGAGACCAGCTGCGCCTCGCGCGCGCAGGCGAAGGGGACGATGACGCGGCGCACCCCGAGCGAACGAGCAGACAGCACGGCGGGCAGTACCCCTCGCACGGGTTGAATGCTCCCGTCGAGGGCCAGTTCTCCGACGATGACGCTGTCCTCGAAGGCTCTGGGCAACACCAGTCCGGTCGCCAGCGCAATGGACGAGGCGATGGCTAGGTCAAAGACGGACCCCGACTTTGGGATGCCCGCCGGGGAAAGATTGACGGTGATGCGCTGATCCAGCACGTCCAATCCGCAGGACTCGAAGGCGGCGCGCACACGGTCGCGCGCCTCGCGAACCGATGTGTCCAGCAGTCCGACGAGCGTGAAGGCCACGAGGCCAGCCCCCGCGTAAGTCTCAACATCGACCAAGTGCCCCTCAATGCCGACAACACTCATCGAGTAGGTACGCGCAAGACCCGGCCCGCTCATTGCACACCTCGCAGCCAGACCACCTGCGCGCCAAGCGGGCGCAGATCCACATCAGTGCACGTCACGACCGGCCAGTGACGCAAAGCCTGCGCATCCAGGGTCAATGCCACAACATCGATGCGGACGCGAGACCCCAGTCGGCCTCGTTGTCGACACCACGCGCCCGTGAGCGCGCGCAGCCGAGCGACTTTGCGAGCATCTACCGACGCGAGAGCGCTCCCCCGTTGTCTGCCCACCCGAGTGCGAACCTCGATGACGACAGTCCACGGGTTCTCCGGATCAGTGTCGTCGCGAGCGATGATGTCGAGCTCTCCGCGCCTGCCGTCGCGCCAGTTGCATTCCAGGACACGCAGGCCCGCCTCTTCGATGATCAGGCGCGCCGTGTATTCCCCCGCCACACCTAGGACCCGCCGGTCGGGTCGTGTTGAGCAATCCATGCGGACTCACCTCCACGACCACACTGCTCCCCAGGACACGCCGCTTTCAACGTGAAAACCGCCCCCTGTGGATAGGAGGCGGCACGCGCGAGGCCCTGTGGATACACCGCGACACGGCGAGGGGCCTGTGGATGGAGAACGCTACGGGATGTCGAGTTCTGGCTTCGACAGCTCCTCGACATTCACGTCCTTGTAGGTGATGACGCGAACTGATCGAACGAAACGCGATGATCGATAGATGTCCCAGACCCACGCGTCGGTCAGCGTCAGCTCAAAAAACACGTCGCCGCCGACGGGACGCGCCTGGACATCGACGTGATTGCACAGGTAGAAACGCCTCTCAGTCTCCACGACAAACTTAAACAAGCCAATGACGTCGCGGTATTCCTTGAAAAGCTCCAGCTCCAGGTTGTTCTCATAACCTTCGATTTCTTCGCTCACGGACCCCATCATGCCGGGGAAGACCACATGGGTCACCCTGCCACCCCGGCGCGCCCTACTTTGTGGGCTTCGTCGGCATCTTCCATGAACGCCGATGAAAAACGCTCACACCCAGCTCAGCGATAGCGCGCGCATGCGCGGCAGAGCCGTATCCCTTATTCGAGGCCCAGCCGTATCCGGGATCCTCGGTCTCTGTCATGAGGCGGTCGCGCGCGACCTTGGCCAGGACGGACGCGGCGGCCACGACCGCGCAGGATAGGTCGGCTTTGACCTGCATACGAACGGGAAGGGCGACGCCGAAAGGATCCTCGGGTCCGTCGATGCCCCCGAACAGGTCGTCGGGTTCGGACAGCCAGTCATGGGAGCCGTCCAAGAGGACGCCGCCGGGGACGAGGCCTCGGCTCGCGACCTCGGCGAGGGCACGACGCCCAGCCAGGCGCAGCGCGACAATGATCCCCCACCGGTCGATCTCCTGAGGTGAGGCGTATCCGACGGCACAGTCTTTGACCCAGGACTGAATAGGCTCGATGAGAGCGTCGCGACGGCGCGGGGTGAGCGCCTTGGAGTCGGTGAGTCCGGCGGGGACGGGCGGAGCGTCCGCCCCGATGAGGGCGACGCCGACGGCGACAGGGCCGGCGAGAGCACCGCGACCGACCTCGTCCATGCCGGCGACGATCCCCCAGCGCGTCGCGAGGGACATCTCGAGGTCACGCGAGGCTGTGCTCATGAGGACTTGGGGACGGATGCGAAGGTTTCGGGGCGGCCCACATCCGTACTCCAGTGAGAGGTCGGCCAAATGACGGCCTGAACCGTACCAACGACCGAGGAGACAGGGACGTAGGGAGACTGGCCCTCACCCATGTGATAGCGCGAGTCGGCGGAGTTGGAACGGTTATCTCCCATGACCCACAGATGTCCCTCGGGAACGGTGATATCGAACGTACGCTCACCGCAGGGCACCTGCCCGTTCGCGATGTAGGGTTCGTCGATCTCAACACCGTTGACGCTGACCTTGCCTGTGGTGCTCTGACACGTCACGTGATCGCCACCGACACCGATAACACGCTTCACGAGGGTCTGCTCGCCACCGGCAGGGACGAAGCCTGTGAACTCTCCGATCTTGCGGATCGCGGAGGGAGACGTGATCTCCGTAGGTCCAAGCCACCCGAGCGTATCGTCGAAGACGACGACATCACCACGGTGAATGTTTGATCGAAGCGCATCGACACGGGAGACCGCGATACGGTCGTCCTCCACCAGCGTGTTACGCATCGAGGGAGACGGGATCCAGAAGACCTGGATGATGAAGGCACGCAGCAGTGAGGAGATGAGGAGTGCAACGACGATGATAACGATGATCTCGCGCAACCACACCAAGGGGTTACGCCGTGCCCGTGCTTCCGCGCGCTCGCGATCCCGGAGCGACGGCGCGTGAGCCGGTCCGAGTTCAGGGCTTGCAGTCGAGATCATGCATTCTCCTTTATTCCTCGTGGACCATCCAAGAATACGGCGAGGCCCGACACCAGCGCGCGGTGTCGGGCCTTTCCGTGAAAAATGCCAAGGCACGTGGCCCGGCTAGCCTCACTCGGCCTTGCCGGAGCGGTGCTCCTTGATCTTCGCAGCCTTGCCGTGACGCTCACGCAGGTAGTAGAGCTTGGCGCGGCGCACGTCGCCCTTGGTGACGACCTCGATGTGGTCGATCGTGGGGGCGTGAACCGGGAAGGTACGCTCAACGCCCACGCCGAAGGAAACCTTGCGGATCGTGAACGTGGAGGACACGCCGTGACCGCGGCGAGCGATCACAACGCCCTGGAAGACCTGGATACGGGAGCGGTTGCCTTCGATAACCTTGACGTGCACCTTGAGGGTGTCGCCCGCGCGGAACGGCGGGATATCATCGCGCAGCGAAGGCGCGTCAACAGCGTCCAGCTTCTGCATTTTTTCTCCTTGACGCCTCTGCCGCAGGTCGGGGGCGCCTGGTTGGGCGGGTCTGTGCCCGCTCATTCGTTCGTCTGATTGTGCGCCTCGGTGTCCCCCTGCGGCAGGATGAACCACGCACAATCCTGGCTAGTATCCCATACATCGGGCACGTTTAGGCGAGTTGCCTGCCGTCAGCGCCCGTGAGATGACGCACCATCACAACGTCGTGGTTAAGGACGCCGCCAACATCGAAGGTGCGGGTGGAACGACGACGGAACCCATGGCGTTTGTAGAAGGCCTGCGCATGCTTGTTGGCGCGGTTGGTGCCCAGAGCCACGGACGTGTGCCCGCACTGCGCCGCATCGGCGAGCGCACGCTCGACGAGCGTATCGGCGATGCCACTGCCCCTCCACGGCGCGTCGACGTAGCACTTGGACAGGTACGCAGCGTCGGCTTCAACCTTTCCGGGGCGCACGCATTCGTCGGGGATCGCTCCCTTGCCGACGACCGTCAGCGTGTATCCGACGAGGGCACCATCAACTTCGGCGACCAGTATTCGGTACCGCCCTGGCTGACTGGCCACGGCCTCGAACATGTCGGGGCTTAACTCGGCCGCAATGAACGCGTCAATGGCCTCGCGGGGTAGATCGGGAGGGCACGCCTCGGGGAAGGTACGCGCGGCCAGGGCACTGAGCGCGTGCGCATCCCCGGCCTCGGCGCTACGAATGTCGACGGGGCGAGCCGCCCCCTCACGCGGGTACGCGACACCGCAGGCGGCCAAAGCCGCGCGGTCCTCACGGCCAAGCGAGTCGGCGCGCAACGACAGGGCAATGTCGGGACGCACCGCAGCGGTCTTTTCGATCGCACGGTCGCGTCGCCAGCGCTCGATGGCCGCGTGGTTGCCTCCCAGCAGAACCTCTGGAATCTCCAAAGAACGAAACTCACGGGGTTTAGTGAAAACAGGATATTCGAGGAGACCCGCGCCCGAGTGCGACTCCTCGACGAGCGAGTCGGGATTGCCCATGAAGCCGTCCAGGAGGCGCGCGACTGCCTCGGTGAGCACCATCGCCGCGACCTCGCCACCGTTGAGGACGTAGTCACCGATGGAGAACTCCAACACCTCGACGCCCGCTCCCCGGTAGTGCTGGGCCACGCGCGCATCGATCCCCTCGTAACGCCCACACGCGACGATAATCTGATCGGCGCACGCCAGGTCTTCAACAAGGGGCTGGGTCAGCGGGGTACCCGACGGTGTCGGGATCGCGAGGATACGCCGCGACGAGGCCGGGGTCCCATCCTCGTCACCGGTGCGCAGCGGGATGGCGAGCACCTCATCGAGGGCGCGCGCCCACACGTCTGCGCGCATGACCATGCCGGCGCCGCCACCGTAGGGAGTGTCGTCGACGCTGCGGTGCTTGCCGGTGGCCCACTCGCGCAGGTCATGGGCTTCAACCGAGACGAGGCCAGCATCCTCTGCCTTGCCCATGAGGGAGAGCGTCAGGGGCGCGAAATAATCGGGAAAGATCGAAATAAGGTCGAAACGCACGCTACTCGCCGTCCCGCTCAGAAACGGCCTGATCGTCGAACAGGCCTGGGGGTGCGTCGATGACGACGAAACCGCCCTCCACGTCAACGGTGGGGACGAGCTGAGTGACGAAGGGAACCATGACGGTACCTGCCTGAGTCTTGACGAGCAGCAGGTCCTGGGCGGCACCGGGGGTCAAACCGCTGACGGTACCGAGTACCTCGCCACTTCGCGTGCGGGCCGCAAGACCCTTGAGCTGATGCGGATACCAGGCGTCCTCTTCCTCGTGCTCCTCCACAAGCAGTCGAGCGCCGCGCAGCGCTTCGGCCTCCTCGCGCGACACGCACTCCTCGAAGGAGGCCAGGACACGGTCCTTATGGACGCGGATGGATCGGACCGTCACCGCAGTGCCGCGTCCCGCGACGTCCAGGCGCGCGCCCGGTGTCAACACCTCCGGATCGTCACTGCGAACGTCGAGAATGACCTCACCGCGCAGGCCGTGAGCGGGGCCGACGATAGCGGCTGTGAGCTGCATGGGTTCTCCTCATCATGAACGGGAATCTGTCCGAAGGATACAACGAAGGGGTCCGGCGGTGCCGGACCCCTTCGTGACGTGTGCGAGTCTTACTCGCGATCCGTGTCAACAACGTCGACTCGGACGGTGCCGCGCGTAGACAGCGCACCCATGACGGTGCGCAGAGCGCGAGCCGTCCGACCGCCACGACCGATGACTCGTCCCAGGTCCTCGGGGTTCACGCGAACCTCAAGGAGCTGACCGCGTCGCATCGAGCGAGGGGTCACCTCGACATCTTCGGGGTGGTCAACGATGCCGCTGACCAGGTGCTCCAGCGCGTCGGCGAGCATGCTCAGGCATCCTCTCCAGCGGCTTCGTCAGAAGCCTGCTCGGCCTCGGCGGCAGCCGCGGCAGCAGCAGCTTCTTCCTCGGCCTTCTTGGCGGAGGCAGCAGCCTTGGACTTCTCGGCCGCAGCCTCGGCGTCCTTGATGGCCTGCTCGGCCTGGGCGGCCTTGTCGGCCTCGGAGACGATGACGCGGGAAACCGCGTCGGCCTTGCCGTTGTGCTTAGCAATGTCACCGGTCAGGACCAGCAGGTTGCGGACCTGGTCGGAGGGCTGAGCGCCAACACCGAGCCAGTACTGGGCACGCTCAGAGTCGATGCGGATGATCGACGGGTTCGGCTGAGGATCGTAGTAGCCGACCTCTTCGATGACGCGGCCGTCACGCTTCTTGCGGGAATCGACGACGACAACGCGGTACTGGGCGGCATGGATCTTGCCCATGCGCTTCAGGCGAATTCGAACTGCCACTTGAGTGGTCTCTCCATTTCAGAATTGGTGTGGACCTTTGCGTCCCGAGGTGGGAAACACAGGGGTCGCATCGGACCGGGACACGACGACACGCAGTGAGAGGGTCTACGTTCCGCCGGGTACAGCTAGCGATTATGCCATAATTCGAGCCTGAATCCCACAGGGGAACGCCATGCTTGACACTGCAGCGCGGTTAGATCCATCACTACACATACGTGGAGTGTCTAGGGACGCTCCCACGCACACTCTCCCCCGATATATACGGAGGTCGGCCTCGCGAGGGCGAGCGGGTCGGCGCGCGGATCATCGTCAAGTATCAGCAGATCAGCGTCCGATCCTTCGACGAGGCCGGGGCGGCCCAGGTATCGGAGACTGACCCAGGTGGACGCGTCGATGACGGCCTGGGACGAGGCACCCCAGCGCGACCACAGGTCAAGCTCGCCCGCGATGGAACCGTGCTCCTGGTATCCACCAGCATCGGTTCCCTGCAGGAGGAGGATGCCTGCGTCCAGAAGCATCTGGAAGTGTTCGACACGCGTGTCATACATGCGCTGCATGGTGGCCGCGTAGACGGGGTACTTAGTCCCCGCCTGCGCGGCGAAGTCCGCGAAAAGCTCAACCTGGCGCAGGGTCGGCGTTACGGCGATGCCGCGCGCTGCGATCTCACTGGCCTGGTCCGCGTCGATGCCGCTGCCATGCTCAATGTCATCGACACCCGCTTCAATGAGCGAATCAATGACGCGGTGAGAGAAAGCGTGGACAGCGATGCGTGCCCCGGCCTCGTGCACGGCGGCGACCGCCTCGCGCAGGACGGAGGGATCCCACAGCAGCATGAGGTCAGCGTCCGCGCCGCCGCTGCGGTCGATCCAGTCACCGACGATCTTGACCCAGCCGTCGCAGCGCCCCGCCATGTTGGCCAGGACGCGGGGCAGCTCACGCTGATCCTCGACATCCAGCGGCAGGTCACGCATGTAGCGCTTGGGCCGCGCAACGTGGCGGCCGCAGCGGATCAGGCGCGGACCAACAAGGTCGTTCACGCACGAGTTATCGACGGGCACGCCACAATCACGCACGAGCGTCACGCCACTGGCAAGCGTGAGCGCCGACTGCCGGATCATCTCCTCGGGCGACACCGGGCCGGACGAGGAATAACCAATGTGGCAGTGCGCGTCCACCATGCCCGGCACGATAAAGCCGCAGCGCTCGGCGCGATTCGCCAATTCGTCACCGACGCGACGAATAAGTCCGTCGGACACAGACCACGTACCGCTCACCCACCGCGGGCGAGCGAGCGCATCCTCAGCCCACAGGCCGACGCCGGTGACGAGCACGGCTCAGAGCTGTCCGAGCATACGCTTGACGTCGTCCGGCAGATCGTCAATCGTCGGACGCGCGGCGGGTGCCTGAGCGGCACCACCAAAGGAGGATCCCTGGGGGGCGCTGCGCTCCGATGGGGGCAGCATGGCCTCAAGTTCCTGCTGGCGGCGCTTCGCGGGATTACCGGAGCGAGCCTTCTTCTTCACGCGAGCGCGCTGGGCCTGTGCCTTACGGGCATTCACCTTCTGCTTGGCCTTGCCGCCGCGTCCCGGCAGGGCACCCATGCCGGGCACTCCCCCACCCATCTGGCCCATTTGGCCCATCATTTCGCGGGCAGCCTCAAAGCGCTGGACAAGCTGGTTAACCTCTTTCACCGTCGTGCCCGAACCGCGGGCGATACGCGCGCGGCGCGAGCCGTTGAGGATCGAGACATCCTCACGCTCGGCGGGCGTCATCGAACGGACGATAGCCTCGACGCGGTCGACCTCGCGCTCGTCGAAGTTGTCGATCTGCTCGCGCAGCTGGGCAGCACCCGGGATCATGCCGAGCATCTTCTTCATGGACCCCAGCTTCTTAATCTGCTGAAGCTGGGTGAGGAAGTCGGCGAGGGTCAGTTGGCCGGCCAGGGCCTTGGAGGCGACCTTTTCGGCCTCCTCAGCGTCCATCTTCTTCTCGGCCTGCTCGATGAGGGTGAGGATGTCACCCATGTCGAGGATGCGCCCGGCCATACGATCCGGGTGGAAGCGCTCGAAGTCATCGAGTCCCTCGCCCGTGGAAGCGAAGAGAATCGGAGCGCCGGTCACGCCGCGCACAGACAGGGCGGCACCGCCTCGCGCGTCGCCGTCCAGCTTGGACAGGACCACGCCGGTAAATCCGACGCCATCGCGGAATGCCGTCGACGTGGACACCGCGTCCTGACCAACCATGGCGTCCAGGACGAACATGATCTCGTGCGGGTTGACGGCGTCGCGAATCGCGATCGCCTGGTCCATCATCTCCTGGTCGACGCCGAGGCGACCGGCGGTATCGACGATGACGACGTTGATGCCGCTCTGGCGGGCGAACTCAACACCGCTGCGTGCGACCTCGACGGGGTTGCCCACACCGTTGCCGGGTTCGGGAGCCCACACCTTGACGCCGGCGCGCTCGCCGACGACCTGAAGCTGTTGGACGGCGTTAGGGCGCTGGAGGTCGGACGCCACGAGGAGGACGGTCTTGCCTTCCTCACGCAGCCACTTGCCGAGCTTTCCGGCCAGGGTGGTCTTACCGGCACCCTGAAGGCCGGCGAGCATAAAGACGGTGGGACCGGACTCCGCGAAAGTCAGTTCGCGGGTGGCACCGCCCAGGATCTCAACGAGTTCGTCGTGGACGATGGAGACGACCTGCTGGCCGGGGTTGAGAGCCTTGGAGCGGGCCGCACCGTAGGCCTTCTCGCGAACCTGGGAGGTGAACTGACGGACGACGGGAAGGGCGACATCCGCCTCGATGAGGGCGCGGCGGATATCGGAAATCGCCTGATCGACGTCGGACTCGGTCAGGACCCCGCGACTGCGCAGGGTGCGGAAGGATTGGGTCAGGCGATCTGACAGGTTTCCAAACACGTGTGTTCTCCCAAGATGGCTACAGTACTAGGTCAGGTTAGCGCACCTCGGCCCCGGTCGTGTGACCAGGGCCGAGGATAGTGGCGTGGCAAGTGGGTGCTTAGGCGCGGCCCACGATCGCGTCGACGAAACCCTGCGGGTCGAAGGGTGCCAGATCGTCCGCACCTTCGCCGAGGCCGACGAACTTCACGGGAACGCCCAGGGCCCGCTGGACCGAGACAACGATGCCGCCCTTCGCGGATCCGTCAAGCTTGGTCAGCACAATGCCGGTCACTCCGGTCGCTTGCGCGAACACCTCCGCCTGCTTCATACCGTTCTGACCGGTGGTGGCGTCCAGGACCAGGAGGACCTCGGAGACGGGGGCCTGCTTTTCCATGACGCGCTTGATCTTGCCAAGCTCATCCATGAGTGTGGACTTGTTCTGCAGACGGCCCGCCGTGTCGACGAGGACGACGTCGACGTCGCGTGCAATGCCCTCGCGCACAGTCTCGAAGGCAACGGATGCCGGGTCGGCACCTTCTCGGTCGCTTCGCACAACGTCGACGCCCACGCGCTCACCCCACGTGGCGAGCTGGTCGGCGGCGGCGGCGCGGAAGGTATCGGCAGCGCCCAGGAGGACGGACTTGTCTTCCGCGACGAGGATGCGCGCAAGCTTACCGACGGTCGTCGTCTTGCCGGTGCCGTTCACACCAACCATGAGGACGACGGCTGGCTTGGACGTTCCGTCCGCCTCCGGGCGGGTCAGATCAAGAGAGCGGTCCATGTCGGGGCCGACGAGGGCCAGGAGTTCCTCGCGCAAGATCTCACGGATGCGAGCCTCGTCAGTCGTGGACTCGACGGCGACACGGCGCTTGAGCGCCTCCATGAGGGAATCGGTCGCCTCCAAGCCGAGGTCCGCGATGAGCAGGGACTCCTCGATTTCTTCCCAGTCTGCGGCACTGAGCTGGCCTCGACTGAGAACTCCGAGGATCGCGCGGCCAAGTGCGCCGGAGGAAGCGAGACGTTCGCGCAGGCGCTCCATGCGCCCACGCACGGGTTCGGGCCGTTCGACGGCCGGCTCGGCGGTGATCTCCGCTTCAGCCGGGGCGGCGGACTCTTCCGATGCCTCGGGGCCGGCGCGAGGCCGCTCTGGGCTTTCCTCATCGGCTTGCGTCGGCGTTGGGCTCTCACCGGTGGCGGGCACCTGGGGCTGGGCCGGGACCGAAACGTCCTCGGACGGGCGCTGACGCGAGCTGACGACCAGGCGGATGACCAGGCCGACCAGCACGGCGAGCACCAGGCCGACGACGACTGCCCACGGCGTTTGAAGGAATGAAACAAATGCGTCCATGGGGCCATTATCCCCCATGGACGCATCCGGATGAAAGCGTGAGTCTCGCCGGGTGCGTTACTGACCCTGCGCCTTGCCTCGCGAGCCGCCACCGCGCTTGTTTTCCTTGCCGTTGCGGTCGAACCGACCACTGACACGCCCGGTGACATTTTCGAGGCGATCAACGCCGGGCAGCCGATCAGCATCGAAGTACGCGCTAGAAGAGTCAGCAGTGCTCAAAAGAGCATCCAGTGACGCCGTACGCGGAACGACAGGCCCATCGGAAGACGACGAGGCACGCTTAGGTAAGGAATGCGTGCGCACATCCTGCGTGATTTCCTCGCGCTCACGCTTGATAACACCCTTCCAGTCGTCGGCACTGCGTCGCGACAGCGCGAGGACGGCCACAACACCGGCCGCGACGACGATAACCAGAATGACAGTCACAACAAGAATCAGCGTACCCTCAAGCATGTCTTCATCCTGCCCTACCAACCCCATTCAGTGCGACGAGGCCACCCGAAGCTGATCGCATTGTGACGATGTTGTCATGGGGGCCAGGAACGTATGTTCCTGGCCCCCATGTACGTACGGTGTACGTCAGTCGAGGTAGTCGCGCAGAACCTGCGAACGCGAGGGGTGACGCAGCTTCGACATCGTCTTGGATTCAATCTGGCGGATGCGCTCACGCGTGACGCCGTAAACCTTGCCGATCTCATCGAGCGTCTTAGGCTGGCCATCACCCAGGCCGAAACGCATGGAGACGACACCGGCCTCACGCTCCGACAGCGTGTCGAGGACGTGGTGGAGCTGTTCCTGGAGCAGAGTGAAGGATACGGCGTCGGCAGGCACGATAGCCTCGGAGTCCTCAATGAGATCACCGAACTCCGAATCGCCGTCCTCACCCAGCGGAGTGTGCAGCGAGATGGGTTCGCGGCCATACTTCTGGACCTCGACGACCTTCTCGGCAGTCATGTCGAGTTCCTTCGCCAGTTCCTCGGGGGTGGGTTCACGACCCAGGTCCTGCAGCATCTGGCGCTGGACACGGGCAAGCTTGTTAATGACCTCGACCATGTGCACGGGGATGCGGATCGTGCGAGCCTGGTCAGCCATCGCTCGGGTGATCGCCTGACGGATCCACCACGTGGCGTAGGTCGAGAACTTGTACCCCTTCGTGTAGTCAAACTTTTCGACCGCGCGAATAAGACCGAGGTTACCCTCCTGAATGAGGTCCAGGAACTGCATGCCGCGACCGGTGTAGCGCTTAGCCAGCGACACGACCAGACGCAGGTTGGCCTCGAGCAGGTGGTTCTTCGCCTGCTGACCATCCTGGGCCAAGAAGTGCAGCTCGCGACGCTCACGGCTGGTCATCTCGTCGGCCTGGTTCTTCAGCTTGTACTCGGCGTACAGGCCAGCCTCGATACGGCGGGCCAGGTCGACTTCCTGCTCGGCGTTCAACAGGGAGACCTTGCCGATCTGCTTGAGGTAGTCCTTCACAGGGTCGGCGGTCGCGCCAGCGACCGTCACCTGCTGGACGGGCTCGTCGGTCTCGTCAGAGTCGGAGACGACGAATCCACCCTTGACGTGAATGCCGGCGTTCGTGCGTTCGCGCAGCGCGGCACCCTCGGCTGCCTTCGTCTCTTCTTCCTCAGGCTCCTCTTCGCCCTCGGTCACATCCTCGTCGTCGGTATCGGTCTCCAGGTCCGGATCCTCAAGGTCTTCACCCGTGGGATCAAAGTCTTCTTCTTCCGCGACCTCGAGATCCGGCGTCACCTCCTCGATAACCTCCGCATCCTTCTTCTTGCGGCCGCGAGGTTTCTTGGCGGCGGGCTTCTTCTCCTCGGCACCCTCCGCCGCCCGCTTCGTGGTCTTCTTGGGAGCAGCCTTCTTCGCGGGAGCCTTCTTCGCGGCGGACTTCTTGGCGGCAGGCTTCTTCTCCTCGGTGCCCGAGGCTGCCTCAGCCTTCGCAGTCGACGCGGCCTTCCTGGTGCGCGTCGTCTTCTGCGCGAGGGCTTTCACCTCCGGGGCGTCCTCAGTCGTCGCGGAGTCCTTTGCCGAAGCGCGCGATGCACTCACACGGGTCCCTTTCATTGATGGGTATGCAAAACAGCGCCGATTGCAAATCGGCATACCATCACCAGTTTAGTGCGTTACTCGATAGTTTTCCTGACGGTAGGTGTGACGCTTCCCTGCCTAAGGCCCGCGCATACCCTCGCCCGTCAGTTACAGTGACCACATGAGTCTGAGCGAGAGTTTCTCCGTGCTACGTCCCCACATCGACGAGGCGACCGCGACCGCCCTGGCACGCCTCCTTGCCCGCGCGGGCGCGACACCGCGCTCGTCCGCATTCTCCGAGGCCGTAGTTTCCTCGGCGGAAGGAGGCAAACGCTTCCGCGCTCTCATGGCCCACGTCGGCTGGTCACTGAGTTCGGGCAGGCCCCTGTCGGAGGCGCGCCTGCCCCACCTGGCAGCCGCACTTGAGCTCTACCAGGCCAGCGCCCTCGTCCACGACGACATCATCGATCATGCGGATGAGCGGCGCGGTGCACCGACGCCTCACCGCCGCCTCGCAGACCTCCACCGGGGCGCGGGATGGATCGGGTCGTCAGGGACCTTTGGCCGCAACGCCGCGATTCTCGTGGGAGACTTCCTCTTCTCGGCAGCGAGCGCCGAGGCCGACGAACAGGCGTTGGACCTGCCCGAGGCGAATGCACGCGCTTTCGCCCGCAGCTTCGCCGACATGCACGCTGAGGTTGCACTGGGCCAGTACCTCGATATCATGGCCGAACAGAGTCCGCTGGATCCCCGGCGCGCCGACGCGCTGAGCGCAGCCGATTCCCTCGATGTCGCCCTGCACAAGTCCGCGCACTATTCCGTCGTTCGTCCCGCCCAGCTCGGCGCGATCTGCGGAGCCAACTCGACACACATCATCGACGACATGACCGACACCCTCGATGCAATCCTGACGCCTTGGGGGCTGGCCTTCCAGCTGCGCGACGACGACCTCGGCGTCTTCGGAGACCCAACAGTCACCGGCAAGCCAGCCGGGGACGACCTGCGCGAGGGCAAGCGAACCGTCTTGCTTGCCCTGACCTGGGCGGCCTCCTCCCCCGCCGAGCGCACAGCTCTTGCGAACGTACTCGGGGTTGCAGAGGCTTCGGCCGACGAAATCGCGGTCGCGACACAGATCATCGAGCGCAACGGACGCAGCGCGCACGAGGCTGAAATTGCGAACCTCGTCGCACAAGGCCACCGCGCACTTGACGCGTCAGCCTTCGGCGACGAAGCATCCGCCATGCTGCGTGAACTCTGTGACATCCTCACCGCCCGGCGCGCCTAGACACCGGGGGCGAGGACATCAGAATGCCAAGGCCGAGGCGATGCGATTGACGCGGTGGTGACGACCCGAGGTGAGCGCGTCGATGGGGCGTTCACCCAGCTCGTCCTGCACGGCGTACAACCAGGCCAGGGATTCCTCGGGAGTGAAGCCGTCATCGGCCAGGAGGGTCAGCGTCCCCTGCAGGACGGGCAGCGGTTCCCAGCCGTTTTCGCCCTTCACGATGATGTCGCGGGGTACCCCGCGTTCGCCTGACGCAGAGCGCGCCTCGATCAGGACGCGGTCACGAATCAGCTGTTTGAGGCGGCGTTCCTCAATACCGAGCAGACGGCACACCTCGTCGGTGGATAACAGGGTCATATCAGCACTGGTCATGACCGCAACACTACCGCATCGCTGCGCCGCACCGGTATCTACACTTCCAATGATTTGCCGAAAACTCCCATAGAATCAACAAAGTGAGCGACGAGAAGACATACGACCAAACCGACCCACTGATCGGCCGCCTGATTGATCAGCGATACCGGGTCACGCGCAGACTGGCGCGCGGCGGCATGGCGACCGTATACGTCGCCCAGGACGAACGCCTGGAGCGACCCGTGGCCCTAAAGGTCATGCACCCCCACCTCGCTGAATCCGATGCCTTCGTCGAGCGCTTCCACCGAGAGGCGCGCGCCGCCGCCCGCATTGTCCACCCGGGCGTCGTCTCCGTCTTCGACCAGGGAGTCGTCTCGGGCCAGGGCTTCCTCGTCATGGAGCTCATCGATGGGACCAACCTGCGCGCACTCCTGAATGCCCAGGGCGCGTTCACGATTCCGCAGGCACTGCGCTACACGACCGACATCCTCGAGGCTCTGCGCGCAGCCCACCGCATGGGTGTCATTCACCGCGACATCAAGCCCGAGAACATTCTTGTTCCCACCGATGGTCCCGCGAAGGTCGCCGACTTCGGCCTGGCTCGCGCGGTCTCGGAGGGGTCGACGTCCGCCACGGGCAACATGCTGGGAACAGTCGCCTACATTGCGCCCGAGATCGCTCTGACCACCGAAGCTAACGCACGCTCCGACCTGTACTCCGTCGGCATCATGCTCTACGAGATGCTCACCGGTGCCGTGCCGTGGGCTGACGAATCACCCCTACAGATCGCCTCTCACCACGTCTCGGACGACGTTCCGAGTCCCTCGGCCACCCTTCCGTGGATTCCCCGCGAGATCGACGACCTCGTCGCCGCGCTCACCGCGCGTAACCCCGCGAACCGATGCGCCGACGCGTCCGACGCCCTCGACCTGGTGGCGCGGGCCGCAGCGTCCATCCCCTCCGACATCGCCAACCGCCGCGCCGAGGTAGCACACGAGGACAGCCAAAGCGGTTCCGAGACAACCGCCTTGAACACGGAGGTCATGCCCACCCAGCTCACGCAAGCGATGCCCGCGCCCGCCGTCACCACCGCGACTGCTCTCCCCACCGCGACCGCCGTCACCACCGTGCACGCCTCCACCCCGACCGAGACCCCTTCCGCGGGCGAACTTCCTGCGAAGATGTCCACGCGAGCGATACTCCTGGCTGTCATCGCCTTTCTGCTCATCGTCGCCGCCAGCTTCGGCGGGAGCTGGTGGTGGACCGAGTATGGTCCCGGTTCTTACCTGACGATGCCCACCACAACGGGACGGGACCTGGCAGACGTGCAGGCAGACCTGGGTGCCATCGGACTGGCTTCTTCCGTTGAAGAGGAGTTCTCTGACGACGTCCAATCCGGCATTGTCACCCACTCCGACCCGGACGGCGGCAGCTCCGTGCATAAGAGCACGAACGTCCAGCTGTACGTCTCCAAGGGCATCGACATGAAGGACGTTCCAAACGTCGTCGGAAAGGGACAGGACGAGGCCTCGCGTACCCTGGCAGACGCCGGATTGGCCTTGGGCGCTGTCACAGATGCCTACTCCGAAGAAGTTCCCCCAGGTCAGGTCATCTCCCAGTCCGTCGCAGCGGGCACCTCCCTGGCCCACGACTCCACGGTCGACGTCGTCCTCTCCAAGGGCCGCGAACCCCGGACCGTGCCCACGCTGACCGGCAAGGGTGCTTCCGCCGCCAAGAGTTCGATCGAGGCCCTCGGCCTCGTTGCCTCACCCACCGAGGCCTACTCCGACACAGTCCCCGAGGGACAGGTGATCTCCCAGCAGACCCGCGAGGGTTCCACCGTGTACCGTGGCGACTCCGTCTCCTACACCGTATCCAAGGGACCCGAGATGGTCACCGTTCCCGACGTCGTCGGCCTTCAGCGTCAGGAAGCACACGACAAGCTCGAAGGAGCCGGATTCACCGTCCAGGAAGACCTGATCCTCGGAGGCTTCTTCAACACCGTGCGCTCGTCCGACCCCGCCGGCGGCAGCAAAGTCAAGAAGGGGTCGACCGTGACGATCTCCGTCGTGTGACGCCACGGCGCGGCGACTATCCGCCGCTCGCCGATCTCACCGCACGCGGGGGTGCCTCGAGCACAGAAAGATCCCCGGCCTCGTCCACATGAATGAATGAACGAGGCCGGGGATCCTCTCTCCGCGATAGCTCACTCCTCGTGGGAGGAACCCTTCGCCAGATACTGAGCGACCTGGAATGCCATCTCCAAGCTCTGCTGATGATTCAAACGAGGATCGACAAGCGTCTCGTAACGATCACGCAGCGACTCGTCGTCGATATGCTCGGAGCCGCCAATCACCTCGGTGACGTCGTCACCGGTGAGCTCGACATGCAGGCCGCCCGGCACAGTGCCCGCTGCCTCGTGCGCCTCGAAGAAGCCACGGACCTCGTCCATGACCGTCTCAAAACGACGCGTCTTATATCCGGTCGACGACGTGATCGTGTTGCCGTGCATCGGATCCGTCATCCACGTGATCGGTCGGCCATCCTCGCGCGCCGCCTCAAGCAGCGGAGGCAGCACCTCACGGATGCGTCGCGCACCCATGCGCGTGATGAAGGACAGGCGTCCCTCCTCGCCATCCGGGTTGAGGCGGTCGATGAGCGAGAGCATCTGATCGCGTGTCGTGGACGGACCAAGCTTGACCCCAATCGGGTTACGCACGCGCGACAGCAGCTCGATATGAGCTCCCTCCTCCTCGCGCGTCCGCTCCCCCACCCACAGGAAGTGGGCAGACGTGTTGTAGGGCTCGCCCGTACGCGAATCAATGCGCGTCATCGCCGACTCATACTCCAGGAGCAGAGCCTCATGCGAGGAATACAGGTCCACGTCGCGCAGCGTCTCAAAATCAACGCCCGCTGCTCCCATGAACTTGATCGCGCGGTGAATGTCGGCGGCCAGCGACTCGTAGCGCGCATACGCCGGATTCGACATGAAGCCCTGATTCCAACGGTGTACCTGCCGCAGATCCGCATAGCCGCCCTTCGTGAAGGCGCGGATCAGGTTCAGCGTCGAGGCCGCATGGTTATACAGGGACAGGAGGCGCTGCGGGTCGGGCTCGCGCGCCTCGGGAGTGAACTCGAACGAGTTGACCGCGTCGCCGCGATAGCTCGGCAGCGTCACGCCGTCGCGCGTCTCCAGGTCGGAGGAACGAGGCTTGGCGTACTGCCCCGCGATACGACCGACCTTGATGACCGGCAGCGACGCGCCGTACGTCAGGACGACAGCCATCTGCAGCAGCGTCTGGATCTTCAAACGCACGTGATCGGCGGTCGCCTCCGCAAAGGTTTCGGCACAGTCTCCGCCCATCAGCACAAAGGCCTCGCCGCGGGACGCCGCACCCATCCACGTGCGCAGGTCATCGACCTCGCCCGCAAACACGAGGGGCGGCTGACGGCGCAGCTGAGCCGTCACCTCGGACACGGACTCGGCATCCGCGTACGAGGGCTGTTGGGCCGCGTCCAGGCCGCGCCACGTATCCCAGGGAGCGCGCTCCCCGGACTCGGGCGACCACAGACGCTCGGGGACGCGGCGGGTGCGAGGCTTACGCACAGGCTCCCCGCCGCGTCCGGGAGTGATGGAAGGAATCACGCGAAGCGACTCACTCGCCAGCCGGCTCGACGCTCTGGCCGATCTCGGCCATCATCTCGAGGAACCACGGAGCCGAGATGTCGAAAGGCTTGCCACCCGCGATGCGCGGGAACGGGATAGCCTTCAGACGATCGTTGTCCTCTTCGTCGTGACCGATGACGCCGGACTCGCCCTTGAACGCGCACTCGACGGCCAGGTCGGTCATCGACTTGATCAGGCGAAGGTCGTCGGCGTTGGCGCGCGAGGAACGCGAGAAGTAGCCGGACTTCTGAACCATGACCTTCTCAGCGTCGATCTTCTCGGCGAACTGCTTGGCGAACCACTGGCCGGGGTTGATCGTGTCGAGCTTGACGTGGCCGAAGGGGTCGCGCTGGACCTCGCCACCGGCAGCCTCGATCTCCGCGATGATCTCGGGGACGCCAGCGCCCTCAGACAGGAAGATGTTGACGTTGCCCTGCTCGTCCATGATCGCCTTGAGGCGCTTGGCCTCGGCGTCCAGATCGATCTTCATCTCGGGCACGAAGATGGCGTGGATGTCCCAACGTTCCTTCGACAGGCCGATCGAGGGCACCCACTCCTGGGTCTTGAGCCACTCGTGGTAGCGGTGCGAACCCGCAGCGGTCAGCCACCCGCAGTGGCGGCCCATGATCTCGTGGATGATGAGCATGCGGGGGTTGGAGCGATGCTCGCCGATAACGTTCTGGGAGTACTCCGACACCTCTTCGGCGGCGGTCCAAGCGCCGAGGGACTGACGGATCGGCACCACGTCGTTGTCGATGGTCTTGGGCAGGCCCACGACGGTCAGGTGGTAGTCGTGCTCCTCCAGGTAGGCAGCAAGGTCGGCGGCCGTCGTATTGGTGTCGTCGCCACCGATGGTGTGCAGGACATCAACGCCGTCGGTGCGCAGCTGCTCGGCAGCCTTCTGCAGCGGATCCTCATCCTCGGCGACGAGGCCGCGCTCGACCAGGTTCTTCTTGTTCGTCAGCTTGACGCGGGAGTTACCAATCGGGGAGCCGCCGTAGCGGTGGAGGACGGCTGCGTGCTTACGAGCCTCCTCGTCCACCAGCACGTAGTTGCCGGTGAGCAGGCCGTGGTAGCCATTCTGGTAAGCGATGATCTCGACGGAGGGATCAATTTCGTTGTAGCGCTCGATGAGTCCACCGACAGCGGAGGACAGGCACGGGGCGAAGCCACCTGCGGTCAGCAGGGCAACACGACGGACCGACATGAATGTCACCTTTCTCAGGTTGGTTAGGTACGGCCCCGCGCAGATAGGCGAGCCGCGACACCCGGGCTGCCCGATGGGGCTGCCTAGTGCATGGACCCGCGCGTGAGCAGGGCACAGTCCATTCTACCCGGCCCGTGTCACGTTTCGCCAAGGACGCCCGTCCCACGGAACGATGCCGAAGCATCGTCCCGCAAGAGGCGATTACTTGGAGGAATCCTCCTTGTTCTCTTCCTCCGACGTTTCTTCTTCGGGAGCGGTCGGCACGGGCACGTCGGGAGCCGTGCGTCCGCCCGGGGCGGTGCGGCCGTTGGAGGGAACCGGCCCCTCGAACGCGCCCTCGGCTGCCAGCTGGGCCTTGACATCCGCGGCGTACAGGTCGACGTACTCCTGACCGGACAGCAGCATCAGGTTGTACATGATCTCATCGGTGATGGCGCGCAGCACGTAGCGGTCCTTGTGCAGACCCTTGTAGCGCGAGAAATCGAGGGGCTCACCGATGACCATTCCAATGTTGGTGCGCGAGGGGATCTTCTGGCCGATCGGCTGGGCAGCGTGCGTGCCGATCATGGCAACGGGGATGACGGGCGCGCCAGACAGGAGGGCCAGGCGGGCAACGCCGGTCTTACCACGGTAGAGGCGACCGTCGGGGCTACGCGTACCCTCGGGGTAGATACCGAAAAGCTCACCCGAGCGCAGGCGCTTGAGTCCGGCGTTGAGCGCAGCCTCGGAGGCGCGTCCGCCGGTGCGATCCACGGGGATGGTGCCGACCGCACGCATGAACTCCTTGGTCATCCAGCCCTTCACACCGGTGCCGGTGAAGTAGTCGGCCTTGCCCATGAAGACGACTTCGCGGTCAAGCATCATGGGTAAGAACACGGAGTCCCACACGGCATTGTGGTTGGAGGCCAGGATGGCGGGTCCCTCGGCGGGGACGTTTTCCTTGCCTCGAATCCACGGGTGATACGCAGCCTTCAGAACGGGACTGCCGGTCGCTTTGAGTGCCTGGTAGAACGCCACTGTGACTCCTCAATTGTCAGCGGGCGCGCGGGCGCGCGTTCGAATTAGTATCAACTCTATGACGAAAGAGACTCACGTGCGCAATTGTTCAGGAAGCATCGCGCCCGTAGGGTCGGACAAACGCTATGCTCGCGAGCTTGTTTCTGACACATTGTCTCGTAGTGCGAGACCGGAGGTTCAGCTGAGCCTCGACGCTGTGGGCACCCCGGCCTCGGACGGGCACTGGGTGGTCGTCGACCTGGAGACGACGGGTCTGGGCGTCGGAGCGGAGATCACAGAAATCGGCGCGGTGCGCGTGCGAGGCGGGCGCCTTGCCGACGAGTTCTGCTCACTCGCGCGTCCCTGCGCACCAATTCCCCCGTTCATTACCTCCCTGACGGGCATTACTCCCGCGATGGTCGCCGATGCGGATCCTATCGGACCGGTGTTGGAACGCTTTCTTGAGTGGTCGGGGCTGGAGGGTGAGGATGCGCCTGTGCTCGTCGCTCACAACGCGTCCTTCGACGTCGGGTTCCTGCGCCGAGCGGCGCGCGCGTCGGGGCGTCCCTGGCCGAAGGTCCGGGTTGTGGACACGCTCGGTTTGGCGCGCTTAGCACTGCCCCGTCCGCTCGTGCGTAACCACAAGCTCGGAACCATCGCCTCGTACTTTGGAACCGCGACAGTCCCGGAGCATCACGCGCTCGGGGATGCGCGCGCGACGGCCGAGGTATTGCTCGGCTTCGTAGACCTCCTGGCCTCGGCGGGCGTCACCGACGTGGAGGACCTGCTGGTCCTCAGCGATGCAGTTCCCTCCCGCCGCCCCGCCACGCCGTCCTTCGTCGCCGAGCTGCCGAGCGCTCCGGGTGTCTATCATTTCGTCGACGTCTCGGGGGATGCGCTCTACGTCGGGTCGGCCTCGTCCCTGCGCTCACGCGTGGGCAGCTACTACACGCGTGCGGAGAAGCGCCCAAAGGTCCAGCGCATGGTGTCTCTGGCGGCCGGGGTGCACTCGTTTCCCACTGCCTCCGTGCTGGAGGCGCGTGTGCGGGAGCTGCGCGACATCGCGGCGCTGGCACCGCCATACAACTCAGCGTCGCGCAGGCAAGCCAATCAGCACTGGGTCGTGCGCGAAGCAGATCGTGCCGTCGTGGTCCCCCGCGTCGGTCTCTCTGACCTACCCCGGGCACTCGGCCCCTTCGGCACGCGTGCACACGCCACGCGGGCAGCGAACGCGATTATGCGGGCGCTGTCCGAGAGCGAAGACGCGCAGGCCCCCTCCTTCATCGACGAGGCCGTGGCCGCTTCGTCGCTCGCCGTTCCCGAGGCCCTCACCGCGGTCATGACGCGTCTTGGCGCCCAGGGCCTCTTCGAGTCGGCAGCCCGCGCGCGCGACGAGCTCGGCGCCTACATGGCGGGCGTTGAACGCGCGACGATGCGCCCTATCCTCGCGGCACCGCGCATTGTGTGGGGCGCGCGCCGAGACGCGGGCGAACCCGGATGGGTCATGCATGTGGCGTCCTATGGGCGCTACATCAATTCGGTCGTGGTGCCGCCCCGAACCGATCCCACTGCATGGATCGAGGTCCTGACATCGACGCCTGTGCTCGAGGTCGATGGACTCGCAGCACAGGCAGCATCATGGTCGGAGAGCGCGCTCATCTGCGCCCAGCTGAGCGAGCCGGGCACGCGCCTCATCGCGTGGGAGTCCCCCCTGCCATGGGCGGCACCGATGCTCAGTCCCCTACGCGACGGGCGGCTGCGTGAACTCCTCGCTCACGCAACCGCCCATCCGCACGAACGCTCGCGCGTGTAGGCGCGAACAGGCTGTTAGGCGTTGGACGCCGCCACCCAGCGCTCAACCAGGCGTGCTCCGACACCGTCCGCGAGAGCAGCAAGGCCGCGATCAACCGCGACACGCATGCGCTCCTCGAAGTCGGCGGGACTGACCGGGTTGTCCAGGCCCTCCCAGGCCAGGATGCCCGCACCAACGTTGAGGGCGACGGCGTCGCGCACGGCGTCTGCTCCACCACCCGAGAGGACCTCGCGGGCCACGGCAGCATTCTCAACGGCTTCGCCACCGGCCAGGTCTTCGATGGTCGCCGACGCCATGCCGAGAGAGTCACGAGCGTCGAAAGCAACCTCGCTGACGTGACCACCGTTCACGATCCACACCTGGTTCGTATCAGTTATCGTCAGCTCGTCAAGTCCCGTGGTCGCGCCGCGGAAAACAAGGGCGGACAGCCCGCGCGACGCATAGACCCCCGCCATGAGGCGCGCGTTTTCTTCCTTGGCCGCACCGATTGCGCAGGCTTGCACCTTCGCGGGGTTCGTCAGCGGACCAAGCACGTTGAAGGCCGTCGGGAAGCCGAGCGCGCGGCGCACCGGGGCGGCAAAGTGCATCGACGGGTGCATCTTGTTAGCGAAAAGGAACGCGATGCCGACCTCATCAAAAATGGAGCGCAGCTGATCGACCTCGACGTCCAGGTTGACGCCCAGCGCCTCGATCACGTCGGCAGAACCGGACTTCGACGTGGACGCCCGGTTACCGTGCTTAACGAGGGGAATGCCCATCGCGGCCAGCACGATCGCGGACATGGTCGAAATGTTGACGGTCTTGTATCCGTCCCCGCCCGTGCCAACGATATCGAGGGCGCGGCTGGGCAGGTCCACGCGCTGCGCGTGATCCTGCATGCCATCAGCGAGGCCGTGGATCTCCTCGACCGTGGCTCCCTTGATCGCCATGGCAGTCAGGAAGGAGGCGAGGCGGGCTTCACCCAGCTCGCCACTCATCACCTGGTCCATGAGCCAGTAGGACTGGTCGTAGTCCAGCGCCTCACCGGCGATGAGAGAAGCGATGATCGGACCCCATTCGCGCCGACTCATCGGGCCGCCCCACGCAAGACCTCGGCGACAGTTTCCTGAAGGATGATCGGGTCAATCGGGTCGGAAACCGTGGCGGTGGCACCGGCCCAGGTGGCCAGCCACTCGTCCTGGGGGCGCGCCGTCAGGAAAATGATCGGGGGAACGCCGTCGCGGGTCTCCTGGAGATCCTGGGCGACGGACATGCCGCCCTCCTTCTTTGACTCGGCGTCGAGGACGAGCAACGCGAAATCCTGCTGGTCGAAGGCGTCGCGCACGCCGAAGCCGGTGGCGGCCTCCACCCATTCAATGCGGGGCGTGTCCTTAGACGCGCGCAGACCGATGCCGTTGATGACGGCGGCGCGCTTGTCCTTATCGTCGCTGAAAACCAGGATTCGAACGGTTTCGTCGCTCATGGAAACTCTCCTTGCATGTGTGGCGTAAATAGACGCGTTGGCCACATTCTAACGGGTTGCGGGCGGCTCCCCCACTGGGAGCCGCCCGCAACCGTTGACTGGAATCAAGTCGGAGTCAATTACTCCATCGAGGACACGCCGACGATATCGACGATCATGACGCTCGCCTGAGCCGAAGCGCCCGACTGCCCGCCTGCGCCAGGAATCGGGGTGACCAAGAGGAGACGGGAACCAACCGTGTACCCGGCCAGACCGGCATCGGTCACGGGAGCTTCTTCAACCGCCTGCGCCCAGGTCGACTCAGTCTGTCCCTGCGCTCCGAATCCACCAGCGACCGCCTTGTACAGGAACGTCTGGCCGTTCGCCAGCTCCTCGCCGCTTCCCTTGTAGACCGTGTAGATCTTGCGTTCGGTCGGGACGCTCTGAGACTCGTCGATCGCCAGAGTTGGTTCGACGCCAGCGTCACCGGACACAGTGATGCCGGCGGGCAGTTCCTCACCGGTCGCAGTCGCGCCGGTCAGGACAGATGCATCGGCGATCTTCTGAGTGCTCGCTGCCAGGATGTCAACCACGAACACCAGCGTGGAGTTCGCCGGGATCGAAGCGTTTGCCTGGGACCCGTAACCGAGCGAGGAAGGAATAACCAGCTCGACGCGATCACCGACGTGCGTGTGTGCCAGGCCGTAGCCCCATCCCTTGACGACCTTACTGAGGGGGAACTCGATCGGCTGGCCCTTCGTGTAGGAGGAATCGAAGACGGTGCCGTTCCACAACGCGCCAACGTAGTTGACCTTCACCGTCGCACCGGGGCACACGAGCGCGCCGTCACCCTGCTTGAGGGTCTTCACCAGGACCTTGTCGGTGGGTTCAGAACCCGTTCCCGCGGCAATGACGGGGGTGTCGTCGCCCGTGACACCGGGGAAAGACCCCTTTCCGGAGCGGTCAACGAACTTCTGCTGGTCCGCGGAATCGTCGGTCGCACACGCGGAGTAGTCGATCTCGCTTGCCGAGACGGTGGGAGACGCGGACGACGTCGTGTTGGACGAGGAGGTCAGGTCGGTGCAGGCGGAGAGGCCAAGTGCGAGGGCAACAGCGCCAGCGAGGGCGCCGAAGCGGCGCAGGGAGGACATCATGGGTGGGAGTCTCTTTCGGCTCAGTGGAAGGATTCGCCGCAGGCACAGGTGTTCTGGGCGTTCGGGTTGTCGATCGTGAAGCCCTGACGCTCGATGGTGTCAGCGAAGTCAATCGTGGCACCGCTCAGGTAGGGCACGCTCATGCGGTCGACGACGACCTCGACGCCGTCGAAGGAACGGATAGCGTCCCCGTCGAGCATGCGGTCATCGAAGTAGAGCTGGTAGATCAGGCCCGAGCAGCCACCGGGCTGCACGGCGATACGCAGGCGCAGGTCGTCGCGACCCTCCTGCTCGAGGAGGCTCTTCACCTTCGCGGCAGCGACGTCGGTGAGGGTGACCTCGTGGGTGGGAGCCTGAGTTGTGGACTCGGACATGGTGCTCCTTATCGTGCTGAATAGACGTATGCGTTTGACACAGTACTCCCCCGGCTGCGCCCCGCGCGAGAGGTGGGATGCGCGCTTAGCGTAACCACGTGCGCGCGATGCGTCTCCCGGCCTCGCGAAGGGTGACGCGCGCCTCCGTCTCGAAGACGCCGTGAAGTCCCCACTCGGCTCGCTCCACATGGGACAGGCTGGAACGGACGGTGCAGCCGACGACCGGAAGTGCGTGCGCTCCAGCAGCTTTCGTCAGTGAGTCGAGCGTGGACGTAGCTAGCAGCGGCGAGGCCAACTCCGGTTCTGCCACGATGAGCAGATCGGCGGACTCTAGCGCTTTATCGAGGATGAGGAGGTCATCGAGCAGCACTCCTGTGGGAACGATGCGCCCGCCGCTGGCAGCGATGATCGCGCCCACGCCGCCCCCCGCTCCGGATCCATAGCCGCGCGCAGGATGACCGATGGAACTCTCGATTAACTGGCGACGCCCCAGCGGCCGGTGCGCGAAGGCCTGCGTCAGCAACCCCGTGAGCGCTGTGTTCTGTTCCTCAATGGGGGTGAGGTCGGGGTCGACCGCGAGCACTGAGTCGAGGCCCAGCAGGGGCCGAGGCGTTGAGGCGGCGCACACGAGGTCGGTGCCGCTGGCCGCGACCAGTTCTTCGGCGCGCGTCAGGGCAGCGGGCAGCGCGTCGCCGCTCACCTCGGAGTCGGCCACGCCGAGCAGGCCCGCCAGGAAGCCGAGTCCGCAGTCAGGAGAGGCGTTGTGGCCGCCTTCGACGACGACCCTGGACTCCCCCAGCGCCGTCGCCACGCGCTCGCCAGCCTCACGGGTCGAGGCCACGTCGGTGGGGACGCGCACGAACGAGGCCTGGGAGCGCGAGGCGGCCACGGCCTCGTCGAAGGTGGGGCCAGCCCCGAACGGCAGGAGCACCGGCTCCGCGTCCGCGCAGCCGGCGAGAACGCCCTGGCCGATCTCCTCCAACGCGACGCCGGTCGGCAGGAGGGGACGCGCCCCATCCCACCGACCGGCTACGACAACTCGCCTCACAGGGAGGCCAGGCGGGTCAGCAGCAGCGCCTCGGCGAGGATCGCGGCCTTCAGATCCGGGATCGACTGCGACTCGTCCTCGGAGTGCGCGTTCGTCAGCGGATCCTCAACGCCCGTGACGACGACCTGCGCGCCCGGGAAGATACGCTGGAAGTCCGAAATGAACGGGATCGAACCGCCCACGCCAATGTTGACGGAGGGCACGCCCCACGCCTCGGTCAGGCACTCGTGCAGAGTCTTCGTGACCGGAGAGTCCATGTCAGCCTGGTAGCCGGCACCTGCGTCCTCGCACGTGACCTCGACGCGCGCGCCGAAGGGAACGTGGGAGAGCAGGAAGTCGGCCAGCTTGGCCTGCGCCTGCGCGGGATCCACGCCCGGCACCGTGCGCATCGACAGACGGAAGCGCGTATGCGGGGCAATCGTATTTGACGCGTTAGAGACGGGGCGGGCATCGAAACCGATGACGGAGATCGACGGCTTCGTCCACATGCGAGCCGCGATATCACCGGAACCGGCCAGCTGCAGGCCCTCAACCATTCCTGCTGCCTCGCGCAGTTCCGCCTCCGGCCAATCAACGTCCGCGTGATCCGAGCCACCCAGACCCGGCACCGCAACGTCGCCCTTGTCATCAAAGAGAGACGCAATCAGCATCGAGGAAATCGCAACCGAATCGAGCAGGGGGCCGCCAAAGGCACCCGAGTGAACCGCGTGATCCGCGACCGTGACGTCAACCGTCACGATAGCGTTACCGCGCAGCGTCGACGTGACGGCGGGTTCGCCCGGCTTCCAATTCGACGAGTCCGTCACGACGATGACGTCAGCGGCGAGCTCATCCTTGTGAGCATCCAGGAAGGCAGTGAAGGACGGAGAGCCGATCTCCTCCTCACCTTCAATGAAGACAACAACGTTGACAGGCAGGTCCGCGCCCAGGATGGACAGCGAACCCAAGTGGACGGTCACGCCAGCGCCGTCGTCAGAGGAGCCGCGCCCATAAATACGGTCGCCGCGTACCTCAGCCTTGTAGGGATCCATGCTCCAACGGCTCAGCTCACCCACCGGCTGCACGTCGTGGTGGGCGTACAGGAGGACGGTCGGTGCTCCCTCAATGTGGGGCGTGTGGGCGACAACGGCGGGCTTGCCCTCCGTGCCATCCTCGGCCGTCTCGCGCAGGACCTTCGCAGCCAGTCCCAGAGCCTCAAAACGCTCCCTCAGATGCTCGGCGCTGCGCTCCAGGTCAGCCGCGTGAGCCGGGTCCGACGACACCGACGGAATAGCGACCAGCTGTGTGAGCTCCTCCAGGAGAGACGGGAAAGCAGCCTCGAGGCGCTCCCTTAAAACGGACGTCGACAATTCATGTGAAGTTTCAGCCATACGCACAGGGTAGACCATGACAGTGCACGGCGGGGGGCCTATCGGCTAGCCTTGGAGCGTGTTTGGACGAAACAAAAACAACAGCGACGAGACCTCGACGACCGTTGAGCCTGTCTCAACCACGCCCGGCGGCAAAAAAGGTCGCCCCACGCCGAAGCGCAAGCAGGCCGAGGCCGCCCGCCTTCACCCCCTCGTACCCGCCGACCGCAAGGAAGCAAAGCGGGCAGCGAGGGCGGCGCGCAACGCCCGCTGGGAAGCCGAACAGCGCGCCCTGGTAACGGGCGATGAGAAGCATCTGCCCACGCGCGACAAGGGAAGCGCACGCCGCTTTGTGCGCGACTACGTCGATGCCCGCCACTCGTTCTCCGAGTGGGTTCTCCTCGTCATGATGGCCTCCATCATCCTCATCATGATCCTCTCACTCTTTGGCAACAAGATCCCCGAGCAGACGCAGGTCTACATCCTCTACGCCTCTACGATCCTCATGTACGGTGCCTTCATCGTCACCGGCGTCGAGGCCATGCTCGTGTGGCGTAAGATCAAGAACGCCTTCACGCAGGAACACCCCCGCGATGAGATCCCGCGCGGCACCGGCTACTACACCTTCTCGCGCATGATCATGCCGCGCCGCTGGCGCTCCCCGCGCCCCCAGGTAGCACGCGGAGAGTTCCCCAAGTAACCCCCACGGCATTCTTACTCACGGCCCCGCACCCATCCACAGGGTGTGGGGCCGCGGCTGTTGTTTCCACAGGCCTGCCGCGTGTCGCCCCGCTATCCACAGGGTGGCGCACGCGGCTGGAGTTGAGTGGGCCCAGGGCGCGATCCTGACATACATGCGGCACCAACGCCGCCCCTACCGGAAGGACACCGCTATGCGCGTCTCACTCACACTCACCGCCACCTCACAGGTCCACATCGATGACGAGGACACATCGGTGACGCTCCGTGCCACCCCCACCGGCGAGGCCACCACGGCCTCGACCGTTCCCATCCCCGTAGACAACCCGACCGATTGGGTCCCCGACTCCACGCAGGACACCACGGCCTCGGCGCAAACGGAACCCGGCGTCGAATCTCCGTATGAGGACCCCACCGAGGAGGGGCCAGTGCGCGAGGGTATGTACGGACCCATGCACTGGCTCGACGACCGCCACGTAACGGCGTTGCTCGCTCCCTACATCTGCGAAGGATGGGACACGGGCGACTACGCACGCTTCGCTGATCTGTCGGGCGAAGAGGCGCGCAGGCTGCGCACGCTCCTGCCTCCGCTCGCACGCGATGACCGACAGAACAATGCGCCGCGCATCTCCGACCTGCTGCGCGCTGCCACCCGAATCGACGGTCTCACGCTCGAAGGATATGTCATCCGCGCTCCCCGCTGGGACGAGCGCGTCAGCATCGATACCGTATGCGTCCCCGAGTCCGCAATCATCGCACACACCGGACGCCCCATTGACGACGCCTCCTGTCCGTCGTACGAACACTGGCTGACCCTCGCTCAGGTCCTCGGGCTGGGAGCAGACGCCGTCCCTCCCGACGAGATGCGATTCCTCGTGCGAGACGCATCATCCACGCGCTGGTGGTGGGCATGGTGGGACTAATCAACTACCCTTGGAGCTATGATCCGACGCGCGTACAACTGGACCTTCCGACACTTCATTTCGCGTTCTGACCCGGAGCAGGCACACCACCTGGGCCTGGGTGCGATCTCCCTCGCAGGGCGCTGCGCTCTCACGCGGGGACTCATGCGGGCCACCCTGGGCTACATGGACCCCCTGCGTCGACCGACCCGCATCGTCGGCGGTGTCGAGGTCCCGCTCATGCTGGGTCACCGCGAGCTGCCCTCGCGCCTCGGCCTAGCCGCCGGCATGGACAAGGACGCCGAAGCAGTCCTGGGTATGAGCGCCCTGGGCTACGCCTTCGTCGAGATCGGCACCGTGACACCGCGCCCGCAGCCGGGCAACGAGGCGCCACGCCTATGGCGCCTCATGGAGGACCGAGGCCTGCGCAACCGCATGGGATTCAACAACGCGGGCGCGGACGCGGCCGCCGAGAAGTTGCGCGAGCTGCGCTCCACCCACGCGGGCCGCGCCGCCATCGTGGGTGCGAACATCGGCAAGAACAAAGTGACCCCCGAGGCCGAGGCCCCCGCCGACTACGAGTACTGCGCGAAGACGCTCGCCCACTGGGTCGACTTCGTCGTCGTCAACGTCTCTTCCCCCAACACTCCCGGCCTGCGTGAGCTGCAGTCGGTCGACCACCTGCGCCCGATTCTCCAGGCCGCACGACGCGGCTGCGAGGCCGGCGCACCGGACCGCGTCATGCCCCTCTTCGTCAAGATCGCACCCGATCTGGCCGACGAGGACATCGTCGCCGTCGTCGAGCTGACAAAGGAATTGGGCTTGGCGGGCGTTGTGGCCACGAACACGACGATCAACCACGACCTGGGTGAGGGCGGTGTCTCCGGCGCTCCCCTGCTGCCCCGCGCGCTCGAAGTGGTGTCCCTGGTGGCGCGCCACCTCGACGACGAGCAGATCCTCATCGGTACGGGCGGCATCTCCTCCCCCGAGGACGCGCTGCGCATGATTGGCGCAGGTGCCGACCTGGTCGAGGCCTTCTCCGCCTTCATCTTCGAGGGTCCGTCCTGGCCGGGCGAGGTCTCTCGCGCCCTCCAGCGCGCCTGAGGAATAACGTGATCATCGAACTGACCCGCGCCGATCTATCTGCGGATCCACGCCTGGACGACTACACGCGCCTCAAAGACGTCAAGCTACGGTCGAAGATCGAGCCGGAACGCGGCCTGTACATGGCCGAATCCGCCAACGTCATCGAACGGGCCATCCGGGCGGGACACCGGCCCCGATCCTTCCTGATGTCGGCACGGTGGCTGGAATCCCTGACGTCGCTCATTGAGCACGCCACGGGATCCGGCGACGGCGCTGACGTCCCGGTCTTTGTGGCCGAGGAAGACGTCCTGGAGCACATGACGGGCTTCCATCTGCACCGCGGCGCTCTGGCCGCCATGCAACGCCCCCTCCTGCCCTCCCTTGGCGAGCTGCTGGCCACCGCCCGAGATGGCGCACCCGCACGGCGCGTCGTCGTCCTGGAAAACCTGGTCGACCACACGAACGTGGGCGCGGCCTTCCGCAGCGCAGCAGCGCTCGGCGTGGATGCAGTCCTCGTGACCCCACAGTGCGCGGACCCGCTCTACCGGCGATCCGTGCGCGTCTCGATGGGCACCGTCTTCCAGGTACCGTGGACTCGCCTGGAATCCTGGCCCGGCGATATCAAGGCGCTGCAAGAGGCTGGCTTCACCGTCGCTTCCCTCGCTCTGTCTGACGATTCCGTCTCCCTCGACGACTTCGCAGCGCTGCCCGCCTTCCAAAGGCCGGGCGCGCGCCTAGCGATGGTCATGGGAACCGAGGGCGACGGCCTCGGCAGGCGCACCATCGCCGCCTCCGACTACACCGTCAAGATCCCCATGGACCACGGGGTCGACTCCCTCAACGTCGCGGCCGCCTCCGCCGTCGTCTTCTGGGCGACTCGCGGGATCGGAGCCTAGGCAACCGCACTCGCCCAGCGACGTACAACGAAACGAGGCCGGAGCTGGACACCCAGCCCCGGCCTCGTACCGTAGTCGTCTCTGCGTCAGCTCAGGGAGTCAACGAGTTCGCGGATAACCTCGACGCACTCTTCCCAACCCGACACGCCGCGCGTCGCGTAGCCGGCGGCCTTGACGGGGTAGTCGTTGCCCTCGGGATCCAGGCGGTCGCCGATGAAGAGCATCTCGGAGGCCGGAATCCCCGTCTCCTCGACGAGCTTACCCATGCCGTAGGCCTTGTCGATGCCACGCGTCGTAATGTCGACCGAAGTCGAGCCACCACCGCGCACATCCAGCTCCGGCACATCGGGCTGCACCGCATCACGCAGAGCAGCCTTCTTGGTCCCATCCGGGTCCCACGCGCGCTTCGCGTCGAGGGGTGCCTCCTGCCCGAGCGCCGAGAAGGTGATCTGAGAGCCACGGTCCTCGATGATGTTGCCCCATGGGTTCTCCTCCCACAGGCCAAGCTCGCGGGCATGGCGCTCCAGGGATTCGATGACGCGGGCGGCCACCTCAGGGTCCAGGTCGTGCGCGTAACGCTCGACCCACTGCCCGCCCTCGAAGCGGTAGTAGCGAGTGCCGCAGGTCGGCATCAGGTGCAGACGCGAGAGTTCCTCGTCGGAGGCGTTCAGGTTGTCGAGTACCTGCGTACGGAACTGCCCCATCTGGCCACCGGAGATGATGCACACCTCCACATGATCCAGCAGCGAGCGCAGCGCCACGTCCATCTGGGGTGGCAGCGGCGACTTCGAGGGGGCCAGCGTGTCATCGAGATCAAAGGCAACGAGCTTCACGATTGACACCCTACCGGCTGGCGGCCTGGTCGGCATCGATAGCGCGCTGAGCAGCCTCAGTTTCCTCGTCCGTGGGGACGGGGAGGATCTGCAGCATGACGACGGAAGCGACGAGGCCACCCCACACGAGCAGGATCGTCAGAATCATCAGGGCGATAGCGGGAGCGGTCACTTGGCGCCTCCTTCGGTCGAAGCGGTCTCCTCGGCGTCTTCCGCGAGGATCTGAGCGACCGTCGCGTGGGTATCCACCGGGCGGTGCTTCCACGGGATGAGAGTGAAAATCAGAGACGCGACGACCGCGACCGCCACAGAACCCCAGCCGAAGATCAGCACGTAGCTGCTGGGGTAGCCCTCGTAGCCATCCTTCAGGACCTTCACGATTGACATCGCCATCATGACAAAGAGGACGACCGGGATGACGATGCCAACGAGGGGCTCCCAGAGCTTGGGGACCTTCACGCTGGACACCGAATTGAGGTGTGCACGGAGCACCCCAAGGCGGGGGCCGACGACTGCGCACAGCACGGCGAACAGGATCGCCGAGGACACGACGCCAACCGAGTTGATGAAGTTGTCGACGATGTCGAGGTTGTTCAGGCCCGATCGGGTGCCGAAGAGCACCAGCGAGATGGCGGTGGCGGGAACGCCAAGAACAAGAGCCGAGCGAGCGGGCGACCAGCCGAACTTGTCCTGCAGGCCACCGGAGACGACCTGAAGCAGGGAGAGCAGAGAGGTGACACCGGCCAGAACGAGGGACGAGAAGAAGAGCACGCCGAAGAGGGGCCCACCGGGCATCATCGAAATGATCTTCGGGAAGGTCACGAAGGAGAGGATCGGGCCGGTCAGGCCCTCAACCTCGGAGACGCTCACGCCACCCTGGTGTGCCATGAAGCCGATAGCGCTGAAGACGCCAATGCCAGCGAGGATCTCGAAAGAGGAGTTCGCAAAGCCAGCGACCAGAGCGGTGCCCGTCAGGTTCGACTTACGCTGGAGGTAGGAGGCGTAGGTCAGCATGATGCCGAAGCCCACGGACAGCGAGTAGAAGATCTGCGCGAAGGCGGCCAGCCACACGTTGGGGTCGGCCAGCGCGCCCCAGTTCGGGGTGAAGAAGGCGTTGAGGCCTTCAATGGCGCCCGGCAGAAAGATTGCTCGAACGACGAGCGCAAGGAAGAGGATGACGAGGAGCGGCAGGAAGACCTTGTTCGCAGCCTCGACGCCCTTGGACAGGCCGCGACCGATGACGAAGAGCACGAGAACCCACACGAGAGCAAGCGGGATCATGACGGCCCATGCAGGGGCCCACGAGAAGGTGTCGCCAGGAACCTTCTCAAGGAAGGACTCCAGGAAGAACGTCGTCGGATCGGCACCCCAGGCCTCGTTCACGGAGTAGATCGTGTACTGCACGCCCCACGCGAGGACGGCGCCGTAGTAGACCATGATGACGAAGCACACGAAGGTCTGGAACCAGCCGATGAATTCGCCGCCTCCAATGATCTTACGCAGTGCCCACGGCGGGGAGCCGCGGAACTTGTGGCCGACCGCGTAGTCGAGCCACAGCATGGGGATACCGACGAAGATCAGGGCAACCAGGTACGGGACCAGGAAGGCGCCGCCGCCGTTGGAGTAGGAGACTCCGGGGAAACGCCAGATGTTGCCCAGGCCGATGGCCGAGCCGATGGCCGCCAGTAGGAAGCCAGTCTGGCCGCTCCACGAGTCGCGCGCGCGGGGCGCGGGGCGGGATGCGGAGGATGACATGAATCGTGTTCCTTGGATTCGTTTGATTTTGGGATAATGCTCAGTCAGACTATGGCCGTTACACGAGGATGTCAGCTACAGTCCACGATATAGACCGTGCTTTTGACCTCTTTTTGACGAGGCCATGGCTGGTTTGTGGGTCAGTGCGGAATTGCGATGGGCACCGTCGGGCGTATTAAGCCACCAGTCCGAGGCCGTGGAAAAGCGCGGCAATACCGACGACAACGGGCAGGGAGGCGAAGGTCGTCACGAGGACTGTTCCCTGCGCGATGCGCTCCCCCGCCTTCGCCCGAGTGGCCGCGATGTAGGCGTTTTGCGCGGCTGGCAGGGCAGCCATGATGGTCACCGACATGAGGGCAGGACCGGTCAGCCCGAGCAGCACTCCGACGCCGCACGCGATAGCGGGCTGGAGGGCGAGTTTGCAGGCGATAGCGCAGGCGGTCGCCGCAATACCGGAATCCCCGGACGCCGAACGACGATCCACGAGGGACGCCCCAAAGGATAAGAGGATCATCGGGGGTGCTGCTGACCCCAGCATTGAGGTCGACACGTCGAGGAGCGTCGGCATCGGCCACCCCGCGGCGGAGAACAGGAAGCCACACGCCGCTGCAATGACCATGGGATTGCGCGCCACGACCTTCGCAACACCGAGCACCGACGGGCGCTGCCCCGACCCCACTAGATCGGCCAGGACGAAAAACATCGGGGTGAAGAAACCCAGCTGAAACACCAGGATGGGAACAACAGCGGAGGCGTCGTTCAAGACGTAGACGGCGATCGGGATGCCGATGTAGGCCCCGTTGTTCAGGGACGAGGCCATGGCCCCCAAGGTGGTTTCCCCGCGCGACAGGCGCAGAAACAGGCGTGCGACAAGCACGAAGAGCAGTGCGGTGCCCACGCCCGACGCGGCGGCCACGGCGAGCGGAGCGCCAAAAACTCCGGACGTGCCGGTCGAGACAATCGCGTGGAACAGCATCGCTGGGCTGGCCACCCAATACGTTGCCGATGCGAGGGAGCCAGCGGCATCAGGGCCGAGTGCACCCCCTCGGCGAGCGATCCAGCCGACGCCGATGATGAGAGCGATCGACAGGACCGACCAGACGATCGATACCATGCGAGTGGGAAACCCGTCAGCGCCAGGCGGCCACGGCCTCGTCGACCTTCGTCAGGGCCGAGGCGATCGCCATGTGCATGTCCAGGTACTGGTAGGAGCCCAGGCGCCCGCCGAAGAGAACGTCCTTCTCCCCCGCGCTCATCTCCCGGTAGGCCGCCAGCGTCGAGCGATCCGACGGCGAGGCGATCGGGTAGTAGGGCTCGTCGCCGGGGCGCGCGAATCGCGAGTACTCGCGCTGAATGATCGTATTGGTCGCACCGCGTCGATCCCTCTCGGGGTGCAGGTGCGCGAACTCGTGGATGCGCGTGAAGGGGACGTCGCGGTCCGAGTAGTTCATGACCGAGCATCCCTGGTAGTCGGGAACGTCCACGACCTCGGTCTCAAAATCGAGAGTGCGCCAGCCGAGTTCGCCGGCCTCGTAGTCGAAGTAGCGGTCGATCGCGCCCGTGTAGACGACAGGCACCTGGCCAACCGTCGCGGCCTTCGAGAAAGGCGAGGCGCCGTCGAAGAAGTCCACGCCCGTGTGCACGCTGATGCGCGGGTGGTCAACCATGTTCGCGATCCACGCTCCGTAACCGTTCAGGGGCAGACCCTCGTAGCGGTCCTGGAAATAGCGATTCTCGTAGGTGAATCGCACGGGCAGGCGCGTGATGATGGAGGCGGCCAGCTCGCGCGGGTCGGTCTGCCACTGCTTGGCCGTGTATCCGGCGATGAATGCGTCGTAGAGCGGGCGACCGATCAGGCTGATCGCTTTCTCCTCAAGGTTGTCGGGTTCGCCCGTGATTTCGGCGGCCTGCTGCTCGATGAGCGCGCGGGCCTCGGTCGGCGAGTAGGCGGCGCCGAAGAACTGGTTGATCGTACCCAGGTTGATGGGCAGCGGGTAGACGACGCCCCGGTAGTTGGCGTAGACGCGGTGGCGGTAGTCGTTGAATGCTGTGAAGCGGTTGACGTAGGACCACACGCGTTCGTTCGACGTGTGGAACAAGTGGGTGCCGTAGCGGTGCACCTCGACGCCCGTGGCCTCGTCGATGGACGAGTAGGCGTTGCCTCCGATGTGGTCGCGGCGCTCGATGACCGTCACGTTCATACCGAATCGCTCCGCGGCCTCGCGGGCGAACGTCAGGCCGAAAAAGCCCGATCCAACAACGAGCAGATCCACGCCGCTCCCCTTTCACTTGATTAACACCATCGTATCCGCCCAGGCCGGGGCGTGCTGGAACGGGGACGAGGCCGGGGCGCGGACACGCTCCAACAGAGAGGCGACGCTCACCTATTCTTGTTCCATCTGCTGACATGTCGGGTGGCTCCGCACGCTAACCCGCTGTCCAGGACGTGGGCGACCCCGCCTACGTTCCGGCAAGCGGGTTGAGGTGCGGGACAGAGGGTCATGTGAGCGTGTACGTTGAAGTCCTGGAGAGGCCGGATGTCGCCCGCCACTGATTGGTTCCGACGATCCTGCTGTCGTCGCCTCCTACCTGCCGTCACCTTCAACGGGAAAGAACGACCAATGATCATTCACACTCAGCGCCTGTGCTTGCGCCCCTGGAGCGACGCGGACGCTCCCGCGCTCTTTGAGCTGGCCCGCGATCCCTGCATCGGGATGCTGTGCGGATGGAAGCCCTACGAGCGCGTCGACGATGCACACGAGGCACTGTCAACTTTCCTGGCGGCACCCGACAGCTACGCGGTGACGCTGTCATCAACCGGTGAACTGGTCGGCTCAATCGCACTGCGCATTGACACAGACTCCCCCGAAGCGACCGTCGCTGACATCGGATACTGGATCGGCGCGCCCTACTGGGGCAACGGCTACGCGAGCGAGGCGGGGCGCGCCATCATCGAGCGCGCGAGGGAACTGGGCGTCGAGACAATCATCTTGAAGTACTTCGACGGAAACGATGCGTCGCGACGCGTCTCAGAAAAGCTCGGCTTTACGTGGCGAAGCCGCGAGGAGGGCGTGGAATACCCGCTCATCGGTAAGCACCTCACCGTCCACTGCACCGAGCTGGCGCTCGCCGCGCACTGACGGCGCTCGTTAGTTGAAGCCGAGGACCGCAGCCGCGACCTTGTAGCCGCCGCGCACGACCATCGGGGACGCGTGGCGCACGAGGCCGGCGAGCAGATCCTTGCGCAGACGCTCCGTGGCTTCGGGGTTGATCTGGTCCATGGTCTCCCAGATCTGTTCCTTGAGGGCCAGGTGTTCGGGCGTGCCCGAGAGCTGAGCCATGACGGAGCAGACGACGGCGTTGATGCGCAGGTAGTGGACCATGTAGCGCCACAGCTTATCCTCGACCTCGGCGCGCGGAGGCAGCGCACGGGTCATGGCCTCGTTCACCCGCGCGAGCTGATCCAGGCGCGTGATCATGACCTTCTCGTTGACGGACTGGTCGTCGCGCCCGATGAAGTAGTGGTAGAGGTCCACGTCCAGGTAGCGGATCGTGGAAATGTAGGGCAGTGGCACGAACGAGTAGAGGTAGTCCACGTAGAACGTGTGTTCGGGCATGACCAGGCCGGAGGCTCGCACGACTTCGGTGCGCATGGTCAAGGCGTGCATCATCAGGTACTGGTCGTAGCGGCACCGCCGCAGGTCCGCCCAGCCGAAGGTGCGTCCGCGCGGCAGGACGTTGCGGTAACGGATGACGGCCTTGTGGGCCTTTCCCTGCTTGTCGTAGACGTAGTTGGTGACGAGCAAGTCGAGGTGACGCCCGGCTTTGCGCTCCTCGCGCAGGAGATCGAGCACCGCGTTCGTGGCGCGACGGTCCAGCCAATCGTCGGAGTCGACAACGCGCACGTGCGTGCCGGTAGCGGCAGCGAGGCCGGCGTTGACGGCACCGCCGTGCCCCTTGTTCTCCTGGTGAATGACCTTGACGGAGGGGTAACGAACGGCCCACTCGTCGGCGATCTGTGCGGTTCGGTCCTTCGAGCCGTCGTTCACGATGATCGCCTCGAGTTCGTCGCCGTATCCGACGAGCGTGGTTAACGCCCGGTCAATGTAGTCCTCGGAGTTGTAGGCGGGCACGATCACGGTCAGAAGGGGCGTGCTCATGGGTTCTCCTCTCGCAGGTCTGGCAGTAGTCTACTGTGCCTGATTCACCTGCGCGCTCTCCTTGAGATCTTCCTGTGCGAAAATCGCTGTGACGAGTAAGAAAACACCCCACAAGGACATGGCTACAGCGGTGGGCATGGTGGACAAAACGCACGCACTCGCGTACCAGAATGCTATCTTCCTGACCAAGGAGTTCGATGTGACGGTGACCTGACGGTGAGCATTGAAGGTGCTGACCTGTGCGGTCGCGGTGTGCAATCCTTCAGGCGCACCATCAGTGCTTCGCTGCCTGGATCAGTATTCTTGTACGGCGTTGCCTGACAAGGACGAGGCCGAGGCCGAGGCCGCGTCATCGTATCTGATCAAGTTCACGCTGGGTAGCCTTGTTGGCACGCGCGTTGGCGCAATAACGGATCGCTAGACGCGTGATACCTCGCCAGAAGTGGCCGTTAATGACCTCCACGACCGCGTCGATCATGCCTGTGCTCACAGAACCGTTCGAAAACTTGGTGAGCGACATCAGCGGCATGTTGAGCGCGAAGTGAACGTTGAGGTCCGGGATGCCCTTAGCGTCAGCCTTCGCTTTGTCAGCGTGTAGCTTGCGGCCCGTCAATCGGGCAAGCCAGCTCTTGGCACGGATCAGATCCGACATCAGGTCGAACGCCGTGATGTCTTCCCTCGGGTGAGCGGTAGGAATGGTGCGACCCAGCAGGACCGCGAACTCTCCGTTGGTAATGCCCGCGACGTCGGCGTTCAGGTAGTGTCCGAGGGCCGGGTCGATTGGCGAGGGCGTGGTTCCTTCGACCTCGAGGGTGGCGCTCAGCGGCATGTCCTCGACGTTGCGCCCCACATGGATCGTCCAGGTTCCAGCCTCGGTCTCCCACGCTCCACGTGAGGTCTCCCAGTGGCGGAAGGTGTAGCGGTCAAAGGGGATGGTGACGCGCACAGATTCACCGGCTGGAACGACAACCTTGGTGAACCCCTTAAGTTCGCGCGCAGGGCCGAAGACGCCGCCCGGGGCGCTTACATAGAGCTGAACGACCTCGGTACCGTCACGCATTGAGGTGTTGGCGACCGTCAGGGTCGCCCCATCCTGATCGACAGCAAGATCGGAGTACTCGAAGCGTGAATAGGACAGGCCGTACCCGAAAGGGAAAGCAACATCTACGCCAGCAGTTGTGAAGTACCGGTAGCCGATAAAGGGACCCTCACGGTAGTAGGACAGAGGACCGGTCGCCGGATACCACGCGGCGGTCGGATGATCCTCCAGGGAACGCGCATAGGTCTCAGCCAGGCGTCCCGAAGGGTTGACGACACCGGTGAGGACATCCAACATCGCGCCAGCCCCTCCCTGACCGCCCAGGTAACCGTTGACGAGCGCGGGCACGGAGGACGCCCACGGCATCTCAACGCTGGAACCGCCCGTCAGGACGACGATGGTACGAGGGTTGGTGGCCACGACTGCCTCAATGAGTCGATCCTGCCCTTCGGGAAGCCGCATGTGGGTCCGGTCCAGTCCCTCCGACTCGGCGAGTTCATCGAGACCCACGTACACGAGCGCAACGTCGGCGCGCGCCGCGAGCGCCACGGCCTCGGCGATGAGCGCGTCACTCGTGCCACCGTGACGCTCATATCCGGGAGCGTATCCTGTCAGGACCAAGCCTCGGGCGGATTCTCCCCCGGCCTCGAGTAGCTCGCGCGGGGTCTCGAGGCGTGTGGGGTTGACCTGGGAGGAGCCTGCTCCCTGGTAGCGCGGCGTGTCAGCGAGGTCACCGATGAGGGCGACACTGGTGCCAGAACTCAGAGGCAGGGCATCGTCCTCGTTGCGCAGGAGCGTGATCGCTTCGGAGGCGATGCGCGTGGCCAGCGCGTGGTGCTCATCGAGGTCGTAGGGGGTAGGCGCGGGAAGGTCGGCGCTCGCGGCGGCGACGTTCAAGACCTCTTGGGCGCGCGCATACACATCGGATGCCTCCAACGTCCCGGCTTCGACGGCGGCAACAATTCGACGAGCATCCTCCAGTCCGGGGGCGGGCATCTCGAGGCTTCCACCTGCGCGGACGGTGGCGACGGCATCCGTGCATCCTCCCCAATCGGAGACGACCATGCCATCAAAACCCCATTCGGTGCGCAGAATGTCGGTCAGCAGATGCTTGTTTTGGTGGGCGTGGGTTCCGTTGACGAGGTTGTAGGAGCTCATGATTGCTCGAGGCTTGGCGCTGCGGCACACGATTTCGAAACCGGTCAGATAGATCTCACGCAGCGTACGCTCGTCCACAACGGAATCCGACGCCATGCGTCGCAGCTCCTGGGAGTTAGCGGCGAAGTGCTTGGGGCAGGCGGCAGTTCCCGTGGACTGGATGCCCTGGGTGAGGCCTGCCGCCATGCGCCCTGCGAGGATCGGGTCCTCGGACAAGTACTCAAAGTTGCGTCCGCACAGGGGCGAACGCTTGATGTTCAGGCCGGGGCCAAGCAGGACGTTGACTCCGAGTCCACGCGCCTCCGTCCCCAACGCCTCACCCATCTGGCGGGCCAGGTCGGGGTTCCACGTGGCCGCGAGCGCGGAGGCCGTCGGGAAGCAGGTGGCTTTTTCGGAGTCGGCGTCGCCGAGTTGGCGGCGTACGCCGTGGGGGCCGTCGCTCATGATGAAGGAGGGGACGTGTGCTGTGGGGATGGCGCGTGAGTTCCAGGCGCTTGCGCCGGAGAGGAGAGCTGCTGCTTGTAGGAGGGTGAGGTCGCTGGCGTTCGTGAGTGCTGTGTGTTGCATCGTTGTGAGTTGTCTTTCGTGCTCCATTGCGGGTGTCGTCGCTGGTTCCAGTGTGGGTTATGGGGGTGTGGTTTTACCAATCGAATGCGTGGTTTGTTGTTTCTTGGGTTTGTTGTGTGGGGTGTCGCTGGTGGTGGCTGGGCTACCATGGCGTTATGAGCTGTGACGCGGGTGTGATTGGTCGGAACACTGAGGGCGCTGCTCCTCGTGCAGTTTTCATCGACGTGGATGGGACGCTGTGTGATTCCCGCCAGCGCGTTCCCGGTTCAGCGGTTCGTGCGTTGGCGCAGGTGCGTGAGCGTGGCCACCGTCTGTTTATCTGTACTGGGCGTTCTGTCCCGGAGGTCTATCCGCGTTTCTTTGACCTGGGTTTTGAGGGCATCGTGGGTGGGGCTGGCGGGTATGCGGCGGTGGGTGACACGGCGCTGCTTGATGAGCGTATGCCTGCCGAGCACGTCCGGGTTCTGACTGCTCTGTGGGAGGATTTGGATGCGTTCTACGTGTGGCAGGGGCCTGACCAGATGGGGCCTTCGCGCGGCTATCTGGAGTTTTTCGTGCCCCGAGCGGGTCTTACCCCTGAGGATTGGGCCGAGTATGCCCAGTCGGTGACGCCCTTTGTCGTTGACGTTGAGGGTGGGTCTTTCACGAAGGTGACGGCCTATGTGCCTCCGGAGAAGGCGTCGATGGAGCGCGTGAGTGCGGCGCTGCCCGACGGCTACCGCGCCATCATCGGATCGGTGGGGGCCGCAGGGTATGTTCCCTTCGAGATTCTCCCGGACCGCTTGTCCAAGGCGGTGGGTATGGAGGCCGTGTGTGAGCACATCGGCGTCCCCATGTCACGTACTGTGGCTATTGGCGACTCTAACAATGATGTCGAGGCCGTGGCACGCGCCGCTGTCGGCGTCAGTATTGGGGAGGGGTGCGAGGCTCTGGTTGAGGTTGCCGATATTGTCGCCCCCGCGGTTGGCGACGACGGCCTCGCCTGGGCTTTGGCCGCCGCTGGGCTCATCGACGGGGCACCCAGCCCGGCCTAGGCCTCGGCGCCGACAGATGGCCGTCACCGTCAGGGCCTGGTTCCACCACCCGCTCACCCGTAACTCGGCGTTCATGCACCTGTGGGCGGGGCAGACCGCTGCGCAGGTTGGCTTCCAGGTGGGGACGCTGGCTACCTCAGCGATTGCGATTAGCGTCCTGCGTGCCAGCGAAACCCAGATCGGTGTGCTCTCGGCCTTGCAGACACTCGCCTTCCTGATCGTCGGCTTACCGGCGGGTGCCTGGGTGGATGGGTGGCGTAAGCGCCGCGTCATGATCATCGCGGGCCTAGCGCGCATCGGTGCCCTGGTCTCGATTCCCCTGGCCTATGTCTTCGCGACCCTCACGCTGACGCACCTGATGATCGTCGCCGCGCTTCTGGGCCTGTGCACCGTCTTCTTCGATGTTGCCTACCAGTCCTATGTTCCGATCATCGCCTCTCGGCGATATATCGGTGCGGCCAACGGGCGGCTCGAGGCCTCCTACCAGGTGGGGCACGCGGGTGGACCGGGCTTGGGCGGATGGCTCCTCGGGCTGCTCGCCCCTCCTCTCGTCTATCTGCTTACTGCCCTCACTTACGCGTTCTCGACCTGGGCGATTTGGCGCATCGCCACCCCGGAGCCTGCGCCTACGCGCACCGAAGCCACGCTTGTCGCGCAGATCCGCGAGGGGCTAGCCTTCGTACGCGGGCAACGCCTACTCTTTCCCCTCTTTTCCTGCATTGCGGCCGCCGCATTCGCTGCCGCCGGCATCCAGGTTCTCTTGCCCATCCTTGTCCTGCGCACGCTGGACATGAGCGCTACCCAGCTCGGCCTCCTCCTGAGCGTCGGGGCAATCGGCGGGATCCTCGGCGCGCTCACGCGCTCGGCATGGATGAAGCATCTGGGCATCGGGCGCACCATCGTCGTCACAAGCATCATCGGCGTCGCTGTCCTAGCCGCCCAACCGGCAGCCGTTCACGCCCCCGCTGCGGCCGCAGCAATCATTGCGGTCTCCGGCATTGTCTCCTCCTATTTCCTCACCATCTACAACGTCACCCAGATGAGTCTGCGTCAGGAGATCTGCCCGCCCCACATGCTCGGACGCATGAACGCGATCTTTCGCTTTGCCGTGTGGGGCGTCATGCCGCTGGGCTCCCTCGCGTCCGGCGCGGCCGCCTCGTGGATGGGGGTCGAGGCCGCCATGTACGTCTTCATTGCTCTGGCGGTCGGAGCCAGCATCGCCATGGGCCTCACCCCCGCGGCTCGTATCCGCGGCACCAGCGCCATCAACACCGTCCCATAATGTGACGCGCTCCCAGGCCCATGGCGTGCCAACGACTCCACCTCCGCGATACCATAAGTGTGAGGCAAACCGCATGAGCCAAGGAGGACCCCATGAGCACCGCAACGACCATCATCGAAGCCCTGGGCGGCTGGGAGAACATCTCCAATCTTGAAGCCTGCATCACACGCATTCGCCTGGACGCCGCCAACACCGACCTCATCGACGAGGCCAAGCTACGTGCCGCCGGTGCCTTCGACGTCGTCATCGTAGGCGACGCGGTTCAGGTCGTCATTGGCCCCGATTCCGAGGATCTCGTCGACGAAATGCTCGCCAGCCGGTGACACTCTCTGTCTGCGCACCCTTCGCAGCGCACGTCATGGCGCTGAGTGAGGTGCCTGATCCCGTTTTCGCAAGCGGAGTCGTCGGGGGTGGCTGCGCGCTCATCCCCGACTCCGCCTCGGAATGTTTAACCGTCCACTCCCCTATCAACGGCGTCGTCACCAAGCTCAAGCCGCACGCCGCCATCATCACCTCCACGCAGGGCATATCGATCCTCATCCACCTCGGCATCGACACGGTGAGTCTACATGGCAAGGGCTTCGCGGCCCTCGTCGATGAGGGGGACGTCGTGGCGGCGGGTGCCCCGCTCATCCACTGGGACCTCACCCTCGTGCGCGACGCCGGTCTCTCCCCCTGCGTCCCCATCGTCGTCGTCACTCCGCCGGGTGCCGCCGTCACGCACGAAGTAACCGGCCCCGACGTATCCGTGCTCGCGCCACTCTTTTCGACCGAGACCTCACGCTAGGCACCTTACTCGGGGCCGCACCGACGCCATCGCCTCACTCGTACGACACCCCGCAGCCCTCACGGGCTACGGGGTGTCGTACTGTCAAACGGTCGCGCTAGCTCACGGAACCCCTCAGCAGGGAGAACAGCGAGGTCAGACGCTCGTTGGAGGGCAGGTCCTCAATGAAGACCTCCTCGCCGTCGGAGTCGCACAGCGGCACGCACCAGTTCGGGTACTGATCCGCGCCCGTGCCCGGCATGTTCTGCGGGCGCACGTCGCCTACCGCGTCTACCAGGGAGGCGACGACGAGCTTGGAGGGAACCTTCGCGACATAGCGGTACAGGCCCTCGACCATGTCGCGCTCGCTGGGTTCCGCGCCATCGATGCAGCCGTACTCGTGCAGGCGAGCCGCGACCTGATCAAGCTCGAGGCGATCCGCTGCACGCACGGTCTCAATGTCGTCAGTCAGCAGCCCCAGCTCGCTTCGCAGCGTCGTCTGGATACCACGGATGTAACCGAGCGTCGGAGGCAAGTCATGGATGTTGACCGCAGCGAGCGCGCGATCACGGTAGTGCTCGGGACGCAGCGGCCAACCGCCACCCTCCTTTTCGAACCACACGACGGAGGTACCCAGGACGCCACGGTCGCGCAGGTAATCGCGCACCCACGGCTCCACGACGCCCAGATCCTCACCGATAACAACAGCACCCGCACGCTGGGCCTCCAGGAGGATAATGCCCATCATGGCCTCGTGATCGTAGTACACGTAGGTGCCTTCGGTCGCCACACAGCCCTCCGGGATCCACCACAGGCGGAACATGCCCAGGATGTGGTCGATACGCACGGCACCAGCATTAGCCAGGGCGGCGCGCACCATGTCGCGCAGAGGCGTGTAGCCACATTCAGCCAGCGAACGCGGAGACCACGGCGGCTGTGACCAGTTCTGGCCCTGCTGCGAATACACGTCCGGCGGAGCACCCACAGTCATGCCAGAGGCGAACAGTTCGGGACGGCTCCACTTCTCGGACCCATGGCCGTGGACGCCCACAGCCAAGTCGGCCATAATGCCGATCTCCATGCCGACCTCGCGGGCCACTTCCTGTGCGTGGACCAGCTGCTCGGACGCAATCCACTGGCACCACTCCCAGAAATCGACGCGGTCGGCCAGCTCAAGGCGCTCGAGTTCAACGCGCGGCGACGAGGAACGCTCAAGGTCCTCGGGCAGCTCCAGCGTATCCTCACGCTCGACAAGCGCACACCACAGCGCATAGTTAGACAGCTCGGAGCCGCCTTTTTCCACGAAGTGGTCGAACTGCGACTGGCGGTGGTAGGTACGAGGCGCGGCGAAAATAATTTCCAGCGCCTTGCGCTTAGCCTCCCAGGCGCGGTCGCGGTCGATCAGATCCTCACGACTGGCGAACTCGCGAGTGACATCGCGCAACTGCTCAATGGCCTCGCGCGAAGCCTGAGGCAACGAGGCAAATTCCTCAATGGACTCGGGGCGGATGTAAATCGGGTTCACCCAGCGGCGAGACACCGGCAGGTACGGGGAGGTTTCCAGCGGAGAAACCGGCTGGGACGCGTGGACAGGGTTAATGAGAAGGAAGTCCGCCCCCTTGTCCGCGCACACCGCCGCCAGGTCAGCCAGGTCAGCCGCGTCGCCGATCCCCCAGGAAGAGGACGAACGCGTCGAATAGAGCTGAGCGTTGACGCCCCACGCGCGGCGAGAGGACTCCAAGATGGGCAACGACAGGGCATTGGGAACAACGATGAGAGTTGCGGACTCGACATGTCCTCCCTCAACCGTTGCAACGAGGCGATGCCAACCGATCGGCACCCAATGCGGCACATCGAAGGTCGCGCGCCCCACGAGCTGACCGTCGATCATGCGCGGGGGCACGTAGCGATCAACCTGCTTACACTGGCCCTTACGACCATCTTCGAGGACCCACTGAACGTTGACCCACGAGCCGTCGGGCACATGCACCGGGAACAGATAACCGCCACCCTCGCGGGCAACAATCGTCGGAGGCAGAGTCCGACGCCACTCACGTTCCTCAGTCAGACGCATCGCATGCTCGACGTCCCCCACCGTAGACGATTCGTTCAGGGGAAGACCGAGCGCGCCAAGGACCTTCAGGAGGGTTGGGGCACCAACGCCCACCCAGTTCCCATACCAGTCCCAAAAGCCGGTCGCAACGCCATTCATGTCAGCGACATGGCGCAGCAGGTCAATGTTGTCAGATGCGGGTGAATGAATATCCACGGGAAAAGCTCTCTACGTTGTGGGCCAGGGACACATTTAGTTTATGCGTGCGCCCGCTGTGACAAAGCCTCCACCGGCGTGTCATGGGCCACGGATTCAAGCGAAGCGATCATCGCGCTTGCGACATCGTCGGAGGAAGCCCCGCAGACAATTTGAACGATGTCACCGGAGCGCACGACAGCCAAAACACCGTCCACGCGTAGCGCAGCCTCATCAACTGCCCGCTGAGTTTTTACCTGAACACGGATACGCATTGTGCAGGGTTCGATCTCAACAATGTTGAGGTGTCCACCCAGCGCGTCGATGAGCGCTTGTTCAATCGCCATCGGAGCCCCTTTCGCGCCGCTAAAAGTTTGCGATACGTATCACATGCTAGATGTGACCTGTACAAAAGGCAAGTGGGATCCGCTACATGAGCAAATCTCCAGCAAAAAGACATTGACAGAAGCAAAAAACTCTGCACCCAGCTACAATTACGCACTCCGCCCATCCCAGTGACACATCGGTGACCAGAGAAAACACGATGGGCATCACCACCTCGAGACACAAGTGTAGGGGGAGGACCGCCAGGCCCTCCCCCTACACGTTTATTCAGCGCATTAGTCGCGCGTCAGCTTGCGGTGCGTCACGCGGTGCGGATTCGCAGCAGCCTCACCAAGGCGGGCCACCTTATTCTTCTCGTACGCCTCGAAGTTCCCCTCGAACCAGTACCAGTTGTCCGGATGCTCCTCGGTCCCCTCCCACGCGAGGATGTGGGTAGCGACGCGGTCGAGGAACCAACGATCATGGGTGACGACGACGGCACAGCCGGGGAATGCGAGCAGCGCGTTTTCTAGAGAACCCAAGGTCTCGACGTCCAGGTCGTTGGTTGGCTCGTCCAGCAGGAGCAGGTTGCCGCCCTGCTTGAGGGTGAGGGCCAGGTTCAGACGGTTACGCTCGCCGCCAGACAGTACACCGGCAGGCTTCTGCTGATCCGGCCCCTTGAAGCCAAAGGCTGAGACGTAGGCACGCGAAGGCATCTCGACGTTGCCAACCTGGATGAAGTCCAAGCCGTCCGAGACAACCTCCCACAGCGTCTTATCCGGGTCGATGCCGGCGCGAGACTGATCGACGTAGCTAATCTTGACAGTCTCACCGATCGTCAGCTCGCCACCATCAAGGGGCTCGAGACCGACAATCGTCTTGAACAACGTCGTCTTACCAACGCCGTTGGGGCCGATGACGCCGACAATACCGTTGCGCGGCAACGAGAAAGACAGACCGTTAATGAGGGAACGGTCTCCGAATCCCTTCTGGAGATCCTTGGCCTCGATCACGACGCTGCCCAGACGCGGACCCGGCGGGATCTGGATTTCCTCGAAGTCTAGCTTGCGGGTACGCTCGGCCTCGGCAGCCATCTCCTCGTAGCGAGCCAGACGAGCCTTCGACTTGGCCTGACGCCCCTTCGCATTGGAGCGAACCCACTCGAGTTCTTCCTTCAGGCGCTTGGCCAGCTTGGCATCCTTCTGCCCCTGAACCTGCAGACGCTTCTCCTTGGTCTCCAGGTAGGTCGAGTAGTTGCCCTCGTAGGGGTAGAGATGACCACGGTCAACCTCCGCGATCCAGCCGGCGACGTGATCAAGGAAGTAACGGTCGTGGGTGACAGCGATGACGGCACCCGGGTAGGACGCGAGGTGCTTCTCGAGCCAGAGGACACTCTCGGCGTCGAGATGGTTAGTAGGTTCGTCGAGGAGGAGCAGGTCGGGGGCCTCGATGAGGAGCTTACACAGCGCAACGCGACGACGCTCACCGCCGGAGAGAACGGAGACAGGCTGATCCGGCGGCGGGCAGCGCAGCGCATCCATCGCCTGGTCAAGCTGGGAGTCGATATCCCACGCGTTGGCAGCATCGATCTCGGTCTGCAGCTTACCCATCTCGTCCATGAGAGCATCGAAGTCGGCATCCGGATTTGCCATCTCTTCGGAGATCTCATTGAATCGTGCGAGCTTGCCAAAGATGTCAGCTGCACCCATGCGCACGTTCTCGATAACGGTCTTCGTCTCGTCGAGGACCGGCTCCTGCATGAGGATGCCGACCGAGTAGCCAGGGGTCAGACGAGCCTCGCCATTGCTGGGTTCATCCAGTCCGGCCATAATCTTCAGGATCGAGGATTTACCCGCACCGTTGGGACCGACCATACCGATCTTGGCACCCGGGAAGAACGCCATGGTGACGTCGTCGAGGATGACCTTGTCACCGATGGCCTTGCGGGCCTTGATCATCTGATAAATAAACTCCGCCACGTTACTCCGTTCGGGTGGTTCGAGGCGCGCACGCGCGCGCGGGTTCGCTCCTATGGTACCGATCCCAACGGCGCCAGGTTGGACCCCAGGGCACCAGAGGCCTCGGTGATCCTCATCTCAGGGCAAAAACGTGGGCATTTCGCGCCTTCCGCGCAGTCACGGGCATCGCGCTTGGTTACGCCTCCGTAGTGATTTTTGGGAAACTATTCCAATTTTTTAAAGACTACGTGCATCTCTTCGAGTTTTAAGACAAAATTTTAAGTACAGGGGCGTTCACCCGCCCCTGTCAAACACGGCCATTCATGGGAAGGAGCGCGCATGATTGCACCAACGCGCATCTCAATCGACGCCGTTCACGCCCCCGTGTACTACGTGGAAAGCGTGACTTCAACGCTCGACCTGGCCGCCTCCCTCTTGGCCGACACCGCCACGCCCACCCCCCACCTGACGACGATCATCGCGGATCGTCAAAGCGCAGGACGAGGCCGTCTCGGCCGCTCCTGGATCACCCCACCCGGCCAGGCCCTCCTCGCCTCGACCATCATCTCTCTGCCCGTCTCCCTGCACGCTGACGCTCTCGGCTGGATCGTCCATGCGTGCGCACTGTCCGTGCGCCACGCTCTGGCCGCGCGCCTGAAACCCCTCGGTCACACCGTCACCCTCAAGTGGCCTAACGATGTCCTCGTCGACGGTTCACGCAAAATCTGCGGCATCCTCGCCCAACTCGCCCCAGCCTCGTCCCCCTTCACGACTGCGGTCATCCTCGGCTACGGCATCAACATCGCCCAAGCACCAGGGACTCTTCCTACTCCGCAGGCCACATCCCTGCTGGCCGAAGGAGATGTGCAGGCGGGCACCGACCCCACAGCCGTCGCCCACGAGGTTCTCGCAGCGATCCTCGCCGGCCTCGATGAGCGTATCCGTTCCCTCGTCGCCCACGGCGATGCCGCGAGCGCTGGCCTCGCAGCCGAGGCCGAGGCTGCTCTGCCGCTCATCGGTACGCGCATTGTGCTTGCCAGCCCCACAGACGCATTCGGGACTCCGGCGCTTGAGGGGGTTGCCCTCGGTCTAGCCCCGACGGGCGCGCTGCTGGTGCGCGATGACGATGGGCAGACCCACCAGATTGACGCCGGGGACGTGCTTGCGACCGGCACTCCCCTGACACCCGTTCACGACACCAAGGAGAAGCGTGCGAACAATTAACCGAATCCTCGTCGCCAACCGTGGCGAAATCGCCCTGCGTGTGTGCCGAACGGCCACCGACATGGGCATTGCCACGATTGCGGTCTATGCCGATCAGGACATGGCTGCTCCCCACACGCGCGAGGCCGACGAGGCGCTCTCGCTGGGCGGGGACGATGCTGCGTCGACGTACCTCAACGGTGAGAAGATCCTGGCGATTGCCCTGGAGACCGGTGCGGATGCCATTCACCCAGGGTATGGCTTCCTGTCTGAGAACTCCGAGTTTGCGCGCGCCGTCGAGGACGCCGGTATCGCGTGGCTGGGTCCCGCGTCTTCGGTGATCGATGCGTTGGGCGACAAGATCAATGCGCGTCGTATTGCCGAGGCCTGCGGTGTCTCCCCTGTGCCGGGGGTGTCGGAGCCTGTGACGTCGCGTGAGGAAGTTGAGGCGTTTATTGAGTCGGCCGGTTATCCGGTGGTGCTCAAGCGTGCCGACGGTGGTGGTGGACGAGGCATCAGCATCATTCGCTCGGCTTCCGACCTCGATCTGTTTTTTGCGCGTCACACGGATGCGGCTGATCTGGGTGCCCACTTCGTGGAGCGTTTCGTCGAGGTCGCCCGGCACGTTGAGACGCAGTCCGCGCGTGACTCTCTGGGGAACTTCCACGTCATTTCGACGCGTGATTGCTCAGTGCAGCGTCGCAACCAGAAGCTGGTCGAGGAGGCTCCGGCTCCCTTCCTGCCCGAGGGCGCGCACGAGACGCTCGTGAACGCCTCCCGCGCGCTCTTCGAGCATGTGGACTACGTGGGTGTGGGCACGGTGGAGTTCCTGTTGGAGCCGGACGGCAACATCTGGTTCCTCGAGGTCAACCCGCGTCTGCAGGTTGAGCACCCGGTCTCCGAAGAGGTGACCGGTATCGACCTGGTGCGCGAGCAGATTCGTATTGCGCAGGGCCTGGAACTCACGACGCCCCCCGAGCCGCGCGGTCATTCGTTCGAGTTCCGAGTGACCTCGGAGGATCCCTCGAAGGACCTGACGCCCACGGCGGGCCGCCTGGATGAGGTGCATTGGCCGCTGGGGCCGGGCATTCGTCTGGAACTCGGTATTGATCAGGGCGACTCCGTGCAGACGGCCTTCGACTCGATGATCGCCAAAATCATCGTGACGGGTGCGGACCGCGAACAGGCGCTGGCCCGTTCGCGGCGCGCGCTGGCCGAGTTCTCAGTGCAGGGCGTGGCCACTCCTGTGCCCGTCTACCAGGACATCATCAACGACCCCGACTTCTGCGGCGTCGGCGGCTTCAACGTTTCCACCCGTTGGTTCGAGACGACGTTCATGCCCCAGCACGACTACTCGGATCTGGCTGTCCCCGCCGAGGCCTCGTCCACCGCGGATCTGCCGCGCCAGACCTACATCATCGAGCTGGATGGTCGCCGCGTGTCCCTGACCCTGCCCGCCGGCATGTTCAACGCACCGTCTGCTGCGCCCCCTCGTCCGCCGCAGCCGCTGCGCTCGGCCTCGCGCCGCACCGCAACCTCGACGCACCAGGCGGGGTCCCACCAGGGTGCCCCCGGCGACATCGTCGCCCCCATGCAGGCCATCGTCGTCGCCCTGGCCGTCGCTGACGGTGATCAGGTGGAGGAAGGCCAGCTCGTGGCCGTTCTGGAGGCCATGAAGATGGAGAAGCCGCTGCTGGCTCCCCGCGCGGGCACCGTTACGTCCCTGTCCATCAAGCAGGGTGACACCGTGACTGCGGGTACCCGCATCGCACACATCGCCACTGAAGAGGAGGCGCAATGACCACCCCCAACCGGTTTACGCGCGAAGGGTTCATCCAAGCCCAGGAAGAGATCGCCAAGGCGGCCGAAGAAAAGGCCGCCCAGCGCCAGCACGCCAAGCAGAAGCTGACGGCCCGCGAGCGCCTCGCGCTGTTCTTTGACGACGGCGTGTGGCATGAGGTCGGCCAGTTCATTGGTGGGTCCGTTCGTGCGGGGCGCGTTGGTTCGGCTGTCGCTGCCGGCTTCGGTCGTGTGCAGGGCCGTATGGTCGCCGCGTACGCGCAGGATTTTTCGGTGTTGGGTGGGACGCTCGGCAAGGTGGAGGGCGACAAGATCGTCGATCTCATTGACCGGGGTATTCGGATGCGTATTCCGATTGTCGGCATTCAGGATTCGGGTGGCGCCCGTATCCAGGAAGGTGTCGTCGCGCTCGCCCAGTACGGTCGTATCTTCAAGAAGACGTGTGAGGCCTCGGGTCTGGTTCCCCAGATTTCGATCATTCTGGGTCCCTGCGCGGGCGGCGCGGTCTACCAGCCGGCTTTGACCGATTTCATTGTGATGACGCGCGAGAACTCGCACATGTTTGTGACTGGCCCGGATGTCGTCGCCGCGACGACGGGTGAGAAGGTCACGCTTGATGAGCTGGGTGGCGCGACGATCCACAACTTCCAGTCTGGCGTGGCCCACCACATGGCTGACACCGAGGAAGAGGCGATCGACTACGTGCGCTCGCTGCTCGACTACCTGCCGTCTTCGTGCGAGGTTGCGCCCCCCAAGTACGAGTACGTTCCCAATGCCGAGGACGAGGCTGCGGCCCGTGCGGTCGCGGACCTGGTGCCGACCGCGGCGCGTCAGCCCTACGACGTGCGTGACGTCGTGCGCGCGCTCGTGGACCATGGCGAGTACGTGGAGATTCAGGACCTGTTCGCCCCCAACGTGACGATTGGTTTTGCGTGCGTGGACGGGCAGTCGGTGGGCATCGTGGCGAACCAGCCGATGAACGACGCGGGCACGCTGGACGTGGATGCCTCGGAGAAGGCGGCGCGTTTCGTGCGTTTCTGCGATGCCTTCGGTCTGCCGATCGTGACATTTGTGGACGTCCCGGGTTACCGTCCGGGCACCGAACAGGAGCAGGCGGGCATCATCCGCCGCGGCGCGAAGGTGATCGTCGCCTACGCGAACGCGACCGTCCCGATGGTGACCGTCATCCTGCGTAAGGCCTACGGCGGTGCGTACATCGTGATGGGGTCGAAGTCGATTGGCGCGGATCTGGCGTTCGCGTGGCCGGATGCTCAGATCGCGGTCATGGGTGCCGAGGGCGCGGCCTCGATCATGTACCGCCGCGAGCTGGCCGCCGCCCGCGAGGACGGGACCTTCGACGAGACGAAGGCTGCTCTCGTGGCGCGCTACGAGGATGAGACCGTCAACCCGGAGGTGTCCGTGGCCTCGGGTCAGCTTGACGGCATCATCGCTCCGGCAGACACCCGTCAGACCATCATCGATTCCCTGCACCTGCTGGCCACCAAGGATCAGCGTGCCCCCCATGTGAAGCGTCACGACAACGGTCCCCTGTGACCGGCGTCGTTTGAGAAGTATTGTCCCCGATTGAAAGAATGAACATGTCGTTTGTGTCCTCTCTGAATGAGACCCCCTACGCGCTGACCTTCGCTGGTCAGGCGACCCCGTGGCGCGCTGCGCTCGACGAGATTGCCCACGACCCGGAGATCGCGGCGATCGTCGCGGGCGTCATCGAGGCCTCGGACAAGGTGCTCTCCCCCGTGCGCCGCTCGCTGGCCACGCAGTCCGTGTCGGTTCTCCCCTTCACTCTGCCCGCTCCCGATGGTGAGGTGGCCGTGACCCGCGAGGTTGCCGGTCCTGACGAGGCCGCCCTGTCCGTTCCGGGTATCGTCGCCGCCCAGCTGGGCGCGCTCATCGACCTGACGCGCGCGGGCCTGAACATCATGAGCAACCAGCCCACCGCTTTCGAGGGTCACTCGCAGGGTGTACTCGGCGTGGAGATCGCGCGCGCCTGGATCGCCGGGGACGAGGCCCGGGCTGCGTCTGTGTTCGCGCTTGCTCGCCTGATCGGTGCGGCCGCCGCCCGCGTGACGCGTCGTGCGCGCGCCCCGCACGCCGGGGACGCGACCTACATGGTGTCCGTGCGTGGTGTGTCCGACGCGCTGCTGACCCGCATCGTTGACTCCCTGCCCTCTACCTCGCACCCGTTGTCGATCGCGCTGCGCAACGACACCGACACGCACGTGGTCTCGGGCGCGCCGAATGACCTGGCATCCCTGGTTGCCGCCATCGAGCGCGCGGCCGCCGCCGATAAGGCAGCGCACGACGCTCACGAGCGCGGCGGTCGCCCGCTGACCCCCGTGTGCGAATACCTGCCGGTGTACGTGCCGTTCCACTCCCCTATGCTCGCCGACGCTCTCGCTCTCGTGGACGAGTGGGCCGCGCAGTGCGGCATCGATGCGAAGCTGGCGCACTCGCTGGCAGCCGCCGTGCTCACGACTCCCGTGGACTGGCCCGCGCAGATCAGCGCCGCCGCCGAATCTGGTGCCACGTGGATCGTTGACATGGGTCCGGGTGCCACGACGGTTCGCATGACCCGTGCCCTCGTTGAGGGTACCGGCGTCGGCGTCGTCGCCGCCGGTACCGCCTCCGACCGCGACAAGGCCGCGACCCCCGGCTGGGCCCCCGAACCCGGCACCGACTGGTCACACCTGCGCCCCGGCCTCGTCACCCTTCCCAACGGCAAGACCGTCGTTGACACCGCCTTCTCGCGCCTGACCGGCCGCTCCCCCGTCCTCCTGGCCGGCATGACCCCCACGACCGTGGACCCCGAGATCGTCGCCGCTGCCGCGAACGCCGGCTTCTGGGCCGAGATGGCGGGCGGCGGCCAGGTCACCGAAGAGGTCTACAACGAGAACCTCGCGGGCCTGCGCGCCCAGCTGCGCCCCGGCCACACCGCCGAGTTCAACTCCATGTTCCTGGACCGCTACCTGTGGAACCTCCAGTTCGGCCAGGCCCGCATCGTGTCGCGTTCGCGCGCGTCCGGTGCCCCCATCGACGGTGTCGTCGTCTCCGCGGGTATCCCCGAGCAGGACGAGGCTCTCGCCCTCATCGAGCAGCTGCGCGCCGACGGCTTCCCCTACGTGGCCTTCAAGCCCGGCACGGTCGACCAGATCCGCAAGGTCATCGCGATCGCCCGCGAAGCCGACCCGATCAAGGTCATCGTCCAGGTCGAAGACGGCCACTCCGGCGGCCACCACTCCTGGGAGGACCTCTCCGACCTTTTGCTGGCCACCTACGCCCAGCTGCGCGCCCAGTCCAACATCGTCCTGACCGTGGGCGGCGGCATCGGCACCCCCGAGCGCGCCGCTGACTTCCTCACCGGCGACTGGTCGGCCCGCTACGGTCGCCCGCCGATGCCCGTCGATGGCGTCCTCGTGGGCACCGCCGCAATGACGACCAAGGAAGCACACACCACCAAAGCCGTCAAGGAACTCCTCGTCGCCACCCCGGGCGTGCCCGACAACGACGAACTCGGTGGCTGGGTCGGCGAGGGTGTCACCCGCGGTGGCATGACCTCTGGTTTGTCCCACCTGCGCGCCGACATGCACGAAGTCTCCAACGCCGCGGCAGCCGCCGCGCGCATCATCGCCGAGATCGGCTCCGACGGTGCCCAGGTGCGCGCCCGCAAGGACGAGATCGTCGAAATTCTCTCCCACACGGCCAAGCCCTACTTCGGTGACCTCGAAGAGATGACCTACGAGGCCTGGGTGCGCCGCTTCGCCGAGCTGTCCTACCCGTGGGTTGATCCCACGTGGCAGATCCGCTACCACGACCTGCTCCAGCGCGTCGAGGCGCGCCTGGCCCCCGTGGACCACGGCGAGGTCGAGACACTCTTCCCGACCGTCGAAGACGTCGCCGACGCACACGCCGCCGCCGACCGTCTGCTGGCCGCCTACCCGAACGCCGCGACCACCCACATCACCCCCATCGACGCCGCGTGGTTCCCGGCACTGTGCCGCTCCTACCCCAAGCCGATGCCCTTCGTCCCGATCCTGGACGACGACCTCATCCGCTGGTGGGGCCAGGACTGCCTGTGGCAGGCGCAGGACGAGCGCTACAGCGCCGACCAGGTCCGTATCATCCCCGGCCCCGTCTCCGTGGCTGGCATTGACCGCGTCGACGAACCCGTCGCCTCCCTCCTGGGTCGCTTCGAGGCCGCCGCTGCTTCTCGCCTGGCCGACTCCGGCGTGGTGGCAACCCCGGTCGCTTCTCGCCTGGGCAACGGCAAGCCGGCCGCCACCCGCGAGGAATGGCTGCGTAAGGTCCCCTTCATCTCGTGGACCGGTCACCTCATGACCAACCCGGCTTCCATCCTTGATGAGGAGCGCGTCTCCCTGATTCCGACCGAGACCGGCGTGGACATGGTGATCCACCTGGACACGGCGTGGGATCACGACCCTCGTGGTGCCGAGAAGCACGCGGTGCGCGAGCTCATCTTCCCGTTGGTTATCTCCGGTGAAGACGGCGCGGTCCCCGTCATCGACGAGGCCAAGCTGCCCCAGCACATGTACGCGATGCTCGCGGCGACCGCCGGCGTGACCTCCGTGTCCGTCGCGGGTGACACCGTGGACGCGCTGCCCGTGACGATTCCCTCCACCAAGTCGGTCTTCGGCGAGGCCCACTACTCCTTCACGCTGGCCCCCACCCTCGGCTTCGACCACGCCGAGGCCACGGGCGCTGCGCTGCCCGCCAACTACGAGCTGGCTGCGTGGGCACCCGATGCCCTGCTCGGCCCCGCTTGGCCCGCGATCTACGCGGCCCTGGGTTCGGCCATCCACAACGACTACCCGGTCATTGAGGGCCTCCTCAACGCCGTCCACCTCGACCACTCGATCACCCTGGAGTACACGCCCGAGCAGATGCTTGAGCGCGGTATCACCACGATTGACGTGACCAGCCACGTGGCCGCCGTCGATGAGTCATCCTCCGGACGTATCGTCACGGTCGCTCTCGAACTCAAGGCCAACGGCGAGCACGTGGGTTCCACGCAGGAGCGCTTCGCAATCCGCGGCCGAGCTACCGGCAACCGCGCCCCCTCCGAGGCCGCGCCCTTCGGCGGTGCCAAGGTCGAGGTCGTTGACACGCCTCGCTCGGTCCTGCGCCGCGTGAGTGTCAAGGCTCCCGACGACATGACACCCTTCGCGATTGTCTCGGGCGACTACAACCCGATCCACACCTCCTACGCGGCCGCCAAGGTCGCTGGCATGGACGCCCCGCTCGTGCACGGCATGTGGCTGTCGGCCACCGCTCAGCACGCCGCCGAGGCCGTCGTCGCCGGTCAGGGCGGTGCCCAGATCGCGGGCTGGACGTACTACATGTACGGCACCGTCGACCTGAATGACGAGGTCGAGATCACCGTAGAGCGCGTGGGTCGTGTTGTCGGCGGCGGCCTGTCCCTTGAGGTCACCTGCCGCATCAACAAGCAGGTCGTTTCTCGCGCGTCGGCCTACACCTTCGCGCCGAAGGTCGCCTACGTCTACCCCGGCCAGGGCATCCAGAGCGCCGGCATGGGCCTGGACGAACGCACCAAGTCCAAGGCCGTGGACGAGGTCTGGCGTCGCGCGGATGCACACACCCGCTCGGCAATGGGCTTCTCCATCCTCGCTATCGTGCGCGACAACCCGACCGAGATCGTGGCGCGCGGCGTGACCTACCGTCACCCCGAGGGCGTCCTGAACCTCACCCAGTTCACACAGGTCGCGCTCGCCACGCTGGCGATTGGCCAGACGGCCCGCATGCGCGAAGAGGGCGTCCTGGTCCCCGGCGCTGCCTTCGCCGGTCACTCCCTCGGTGAGTACGACGCGCTGGCAGCTTACGCGGAAGTGTTCCCCCTCGAAACCGTCCTCGACCTGGTCTTCCAGCGCGGTTCAACGATGCACTCGCTCGTGCCCCGCGACGAGAACGGCCGTTCGAACTACCGCATGGGTGCCCTGCGTCCCAACCAGTTCGGCGTCGACGATGCTCACGTCGTGGAGTACGTCGACTCGATCGCTCAGGCCTCGGGTGAGTTCCTCCAGATCGTGAACTTCAACCTGGCCGGTGCACAGTACGCGGTCGCCGGTACGGTCGCGGGCCTGAAGGCCCTCGAGGAGGACGCCACCAAGCGCGCCGCCGAGCGCGGCGGCAAGCGTCCCTTCATGTACGTTCCCGGCATCGACGTGCCCTTCCACTCCACCGTCCTGCGCAGCGGTGTGGCGGACTTCCGCACGAAGCTCGACGAGCGCATCCCGGCCGAAATCGATCCCGCGAAGCTCGTGGGCCGCTACATCCCCAACCTGGTGGCCCGTCCCTTCGAGCTCACCCGTGAGTTCGCTCATTCCATCCTCGACGTGGTTCCCTCCGAGACGGTGCGCGTGCTGCTTGAGGTCCCCGGCGCGTGGGACGCGGCCCTGGCCAACCCGGGTGCCTTGACCCGCACGCTGCTCATCGAGCTGCTGTGCTGGCAGTTTGCCTCTCCGGTGCGCTGGATCGAGACGCAGCGCGTGTTGCTCTCGACCGAAGAGGCCGCCCCCGGCGTCGCCGGCCTGGGTGTCGATCAGGTCATCGAGGTGGGCCTCGGTGCCGCCCCGACCCTGGCCAACCTGGCTGCCCGTACTCTGCTCGCCCCCGAGTTCGCGCTCTCGCGTGTGGTTGTCTTCAACGTCCAGCGCGACGAGTCCCGCGTCTACGCGACCGATGTTGCCGTGATTGAGGACGAAGACGACGAGGAGATCACCCCAGAGGCTCCCGCCGCCGAGGCTGCCCCCGCGCCCGCTCCCGCCGCCCCCGTGGCCGAGGCCGCTCCGGCCCCCGCCCCCGTGGCTGCGACCGGTGGTCCCTCGGGTGCCGACGTCGCCGATCTACCCTTCACCGCGTCCTCCGCGATTCGCGCCCTGCTGGCGCTGTCCGCGAAGATTCGCATCGACGAGGTCGGTGCCACCGACACGACCGAGTCGCTGACCAACGGCGTCTCCTCGCGTCGTAACCAGCTCCTCATGGACATGTCCTCCGAGCTGGGCCTGAACTCCATCGACGGTGCCGGCGAGGCCGACGTGGCCACCCTGTCCGCGACGGTCGACAAGGCCGCCAAGGGCTACAAGCCCTTCGGCCCGGTCCTGGCCGAGGCCGTCAAGGAGCGCACACGCAAGCTGTTCGGTGCTGCCGGCGTCAAGGCGAACCGCATTACCGAGCGTGTCACGGGCACGTGGCAGCTGGGTGCCGGCTGGGCCCAGCACGTCACCGCTGAGATCGTCCTGGGCACCCGTGAGGGCGCCTCGACCCGCGACGGCGGCCTGGCGACCCTGCCGCTGGACGCCCCGACGAACGCCGCAGGCGTCGATGCCCTCATCGACGCGGCCGTGGCGGCCGTCGCGGCCCGCAAAGGCATCGCCGTCTCCCTGCCCAGCGCCGGCGGTTCCGCTGGCGGCGGCGTCGTCGACTCCGCCGCGCTGGATGCCTACGCCGCGTCCGTGACGGGTGAGGACGGCGTCCTGGCCAAGACCGCCCGCACGATCCTGTCCGAGCTGGGCCTGAACGCTCCCGCCCCCACCGGCGAAGATTCCTCCGACGACGCGCGCGTCATCGACGCCGTGGCCGCCGAGCTGGGGTCGGGCTGGGTTGACCTGGTCGAGCCTCGCTTCGACGCCGCACGCGCCGTCCTCCTGGACGACCGCTGGGCCTCCGCACGTGAAGACGTCGCCCGCTACGTCGCCGAAGGCACCCTCGCCGAGGGAGCGTCCTTCGTGGGCACGGGCCGCGCCGTGGCCGAGCAGGCCTCGTACTGGGCGAACCGCCTGCGCACCGAGGGCGATCACGAGCGCGCCGCTCGCCTGGAGCAGATCGCATCCGACGCTCTGGCGTCCTCCGAGGACCTGCCCTACGCGAATGACGTCGCCGTGGTGACCGGCATGACCCCCGCCTCCATTGGCGGCGCGGTCGTGGGTGGCCTGCTCGCCGGTGGCGCGACCGTCATCGCGACCTCCTCGTCGATTTCCGCCTCGCGCCTGGCCTTCGCCAAGGAGCTGTACCGCACGCACGCTGCGGGCGGTGCGAAGCTGTGGCTGGTTCCCGCGAACCTGGCTTCCTACCGCGACGTGGACGCGCTCGTGGAGTGGATCGGCACCGAGCAGACCAAGTCCGTGGGTGCCGACGTGAAGGTGACCAAGGAAGCCCTGGTCCCGACGCTGTTCTACCCCTTCGCGGCTCCGCGCGTCTCCGGCACGCTGGCTGACGCTGGCCCGGCCTCGGAGAACCAGATGCGTCTGCTGCTGTGGAGCGTCGAGCGCTCCATCGCCGGCCTGTGCGCAATCGGCTCCGACACTCACGCTGACCACCGCCTGCACGTCGTACTGCCCGGTTCCCCGAACCGCGGCATCTTCGGCGGCGACGGTGCCTACGCCGAGGCCAAGGCCTCCTTCGACGCGATTGCAACCCGCTGGGCAGCCGAGCCGATCTGGGGTTCGCGCGTCTCTATCGCTCACCCCCGTATCGGTTGGGTGCGCGGCACCGGTCTCATGGGTGGCAACGACCCGATGGTCGCCGCCGTCGAGGCTGCGGGCGTACGCACGTGGTCGACCGAGGAAATGGCGCAGCAGCTGCTCGCGCTCTCGAGCGCCGAGGTTCGCGCTCAGGCTGCCACCGCTCCTGTGGACGCCGACCTGACCGGCGGCCTGGACTCCTCCATCGACCTGCGCGCGCTGCGCGCCCAGGTGGAGGTCGCAGCTCCCGAGGCTGAAGCCACCAAGCCGGTCGCGACCGTCTCCGCTCTGCCCTCGCCCTCCCAGGTCGCCGTCCCCCACGTCGACCCGTCGCAGTGGGGTCACACCACCGCGTCGCTGGCCGACACGGTCGTCATCGTCGGTCACGGCGAGGTCGGCCCGTGGGGCAGCGCTCGTACCCGCGTCCAGGCCGAACTCGGTATCCACACCGACGGCACCGTCGAGCTCACCCCTGCGGGCGTGCTCGAGCTGGCGTGGATGACCGGCCTGCTGACCTGGTCGGACACCCCGGTGGGTGGCTGGTACGACAAGGACGACCAGCTGGTCCCCGAGTCGGAGATCTTTGATCGCTACCGCGACGAGGTCGTGGCCCGCTCCGGCGTGCGCTTCTTCCACGACGACGGCCCGCTGCACGACGGCTACACGCCCGAGTCGGCGATGGTCTTCCTGGATCGCGACATCACGTTCACGGTCGAGGACGAGGCCGAGGCACGCTCCTACACCGAGGCCGACCCGCAGTTCACCGTGGTCGAGCAGACCGCGTTCGGTGAGTGGCAGGTGACCCGCAAGTCCGGCGCCCAGGTGCGTGTGCCTCGTCGCGCGACCCTTAACCGCCGCATCGGTGGCCTGTTCCCGACGGACTTCGATCCGGCCCGCTGGGGTATCCCGGCCTCGATGCTGGATTCGATCGACCCGATCGCCGTGTGGAACCTGGTCTCCGCCGTCGACGCGTTCGTGTCCGCGGGCTTCAGCCCCGCCGAGCTGCTGCGCGTCGTCCACCCGGCGACCGTTGCCTCCACGCAGGGCACCGGCTTCGGTGGCATGCGTTCGATGCACAAGCTGTTCGTCGACCGCTTCCTGGGCGAGGAATACCCGCAGGACATCCTGCAGGAGACCCTGCCCAACGTCGTGGCTGCGCACACGATGCAGTCCTACGTGGGCGGCTACGGCTCGATGATCAACCCGGTCGGTGCCTGCGCAACCGCCGCGGTGTCCATCGAGGAGGGCGTCGACAAGATCAAGGCCGGTAAGGCTGACTTTGTCGTGGCCGGCGCGATTGACGACATTCAGGTCGAGTCGATCGTGGGCTTCGGCGCGATGAACGCGACGGCGAACTCGAATGAGCTGCTCGCTCGCGGTATCTCCCCGCGCTTCGTCTCGCGCGCCAACGACCGCCGCCGCGGCGGCTTCGTCGAGGCGCAGGGCGGCGGCACCGTGCTGCTGACTCGAGGCTCGGTGGCCCTCGAGATGGGCCTGCCGGTCCTGGCGGTCGTCGCACACGCGCAGACGTTCAGCGACGGCGCACACACCTCGATCCCGGCCCCCGGTCTGGGTGCCCTCGCGGTGGCACGCGGCGGGCGTGACTCGGTCATCGCTCGCAACCTCGCAGAGCTCGGCGTGGGGATCGACGATGTGGCCTTCGTGTCCAAGCACGACACGTCCACGAACGCGAACGACCCGAACGAGTCGGATCTGCACACCCGCGTCGGCATGGCGCTGGGCCGCACCCCCGGTAACCCGCTGCTGGTCATCTCGCAGAAGACCCTCACGGGTCACGCGAAGGGTGGCGCCTGCGTGTTCCAGGTCGGAGGCATCATCGACGTGTTCCGCACGGGTCTGATCCCCGCGAACGTCGCGCTGGATTGCGTTGACGACGCGATGGAGCAGTACGGCCCGCTCGTGTGGCTGCGTTCCCCGCTCAACCTGTCCTCGCGTGGACCGGTGCGCGCGGCGTTCGCGACCTCGCTCGGCTTCGGCCACGTCTCCGGCTTCCTGGCGCTGGTTAACCCGGCCGCCTTCGAGGCAATCGTGGAGCGCGAGGTCGGACGCGAGCGCCTCGAGGCGTGGCGCGCAGCGTCGGATCGCCGACTGCGCAACGGCCAGCGTCACATCGAGATGGGCATGCTGGGCCACGCCCCGCTGTTCACCTCGGTGGAGGGTCGCCGTCTGCCCGACGACCCGGCTGCCGGCGCTGCGGGTGATGCGCACGAGGTGGAGGCCGCGATCCTGCTGGATCCGTCGGCACGCCTGGGCGAGGACGGCTTCTACCACCTGCCGGAAGGCAAGTGAGCGATGCGCGGACTCGGCGTTGACCTGGTCTCCCTCCCGGAGTTTGCCGCTCAGGTGAGGGAGCCGGGGTCGGCCTTCCTGGCGGGCGTGCTCACGCCCCGGGAGGCACGCCGGGTCCGCGCCCGCGCAGGTGCCACCTCCGGTGCTCAGCCTGGTTCCGCCCGCTTCGAGGAGGCCGTGGCCCGTCACGCGGGCGGCCTGTGGGCCGCAAAGGAAGCTTTCATCAAGGCCTGGTCGTGTGCCCTCTTCGGTGCTCCTCCCCTCATCGGTGACACCGACGTGGATTGGCGCGAGATCGAGGTGATCCACGACGAGTGGAACCGCCCCTCTCTCGCGTTGCACGGACACGTTGCGGCTGCGTGCGAGGAATCGCTGGGTCCCTCCTCATCCTGGAGGGTGCTCGTCTCAGTCAGCCACGACGGGCCGTGCGCCATCGCCCAGGTGATCATCGCGGACGCGCCCGCCTAGAGGTCGTCGAGCGGCTCAGCTTCCTCCGGATCTTCGGGGGCTTCCTGAGTTCCTTCCACCGCCGAATAGTCGAAACGGGACACCCCCACACACGGGTCCGAGGAATGCTCCTCGGACCCGTCGTGCATGTGCGTGGCCTGGCCGACAGGCACGCACCCATCGCGCAGCTGCGGGGAGCGGGCATCCGGCGTGCTTCGCGACGCGCAGTCCGAGACATCGCACGTGTCGTCGGTCGGCGCATGGACCGAACCATCAGCGGCCACGAAGGCACGTGGTGGCTCCGCGCCCACCTCCCCACGTATGCCCTCCCCCGGTGTGTCTCCCACCGGCATGGGGGCGACACTGCCCGCCGCCGCCTCAGCGCACTGATCGTGCAGGGGCTGCCCAGGCCTCGTCGAAAAGGGATCATCCGGGCTGCCGCCCGCCGGTTCTCCCGTGCTGTGAGCCCCGTTCTTCGTGTAACGCGACGTGCCCTTCGCCATGTCGTGCCCGACCGCGCTGGCGCGAAACACGATGGAGGAGCGAATCTGTCCATTCGCATCCACCCAGGCGTTCGGGACAGGCCGGGCAACCACAATCACCGGGTCGCCCTTACAACAGCAGCGAACCACGTTGTCGGCCAGCTTGTCCCACGTTTCAATCGTGTACCAGTACGCTCCATCCTCCACATAGGAGGCGTTGCCCGTGCGCGCGTCGACCGTGAAACGCCAGCGGGGAATCGCCAGACGGAATGTTGTCACGCACGTATCACCCTTGATGTGTTTCATCGTCGGGACAGAGCCGATACGCCCCTTGAGGGTCGTCGAAATGTCCTGCATCATTGCATCCCTTTCCGATACTGCCCGGCGAGCGCCGGATGCATCCAGGAAACCCCCGTCCTCCCTCGCCCTTCAAGCGCGCTGGCGAGACCTGTGGATGGGCGCGACACGAGACAACCCACTGTGGATACGCCCGACACGAGCGCACCCCCTGTGGACGGAACGACACCGCACATATACGCGAAAGGCGGCACTCCCCTACCGGGGTGCCGCCTTTCGCGAAAAAGAGCAGAAATCAGGCCTCGGCCTGCTCGCCCATGGTGGGAATACCGAGGGCAACGACCTCGCGCGCCACCTCACGCGCCCGCTCCGTCGTCACCGGCTCGGACGGGAACAACACGCGACGGTAGTACTCCAGCTCCTGGATGGACTCCAGGATGTCCGCCAGCGCGCGGTGACCGCCGTGCTTCTCAGGCGATTCACTAAAAGCGGCGCGGTACCAGCGCTTCGCCAGCTCCTTAATGGAAGAGACGTCCACCAGGCGATAGTGCAGGTGGTTGATCACCGAGGGCATGTTGGCCTCAAGGAACATCTTGTCGGTACCCACCGAGTTGCCAGCCAGGAGGGCTTTACCTTCCTGGGGCACGAAACGCTTGATATACGACAGGACCTGCTCAGTCGCGTCCTCCATCGACACAGCATCAGTCTTGAGGTCCTCCAGCAGACCGGAGGAGGTGTGCATGTGACGCACAAAGTCGTTCATGTTCTCCAACGCGCCTGCGGGCGGCGTGATGAGAACATCCATGCCGGGATCAACGATAGTGAGATCGCCATCGGTGACGACGACGGCCACCTCGATGAGGGCGTCACGCTCGACGTCCAGGCCGGTCATTTCGCAGTCGATCCAGACCAGGGGATCTTTCAGAGTTTTCACGCCCACTATGTTAGTGCGCTCCTCGTCATACGGTTGGCTGGGTCGCTCGGGCGGTGGCCACTACTACACTGGAAGGGTATTGGAAGGAGTTTTCATGTCCGCTAATTCTCACGTGACCACGCCCAAGGACATCCGTCAGGCCGCATCCGCTCTCGAAGGGGTGGCCGTTCGCACGAACCTGGAGCGCTCGGAACGCCTGTCCGCCGAGGCTGGCGTCGATATTCTGCTCAAACGTGAGGATCAGCAGAAGTGCCGTTCCTTCAAGGTGCGCGGCGCGTATGCACGTATGTCGCTGCTGTCCCCCGCCGAGCGTGAGCGTGGCGTCGTGTGTGCGTCAGCCGGTAACCACGCCCAGGGCCTCGCCTACGCATGCGCTCACCTGGGCGTGCGCGGAACCATTTACTTGCCGTCGAACACGCCCCGCCAGAAGCGCCGCCGCATCGCGACGATTGGCGGCACGTGGGTCGAGCAGGTCATCGTGGATGGCACGTTTGACCGCGCGAATGCGCTGGCCCAGGAGGCGGCGCGAGCGACGGGCCGCACGTACGTGCATCCCTACGACGATCCCTACACCATCGCTGGGCAGGGCACGATCGGCGTGGAGCTCGAGGAGCAGATGCCCGAGAACACTGCCGCCGTGCTGATCCCCGTGGGCGGCGGCGGCCTCGTGGCAGGCATTGCGACGTGGCTGCGCGCGAACCGCCCGGAGGTGCGAATCATCGGCGTGGAGCCCGCGGGCGCGGCGTCGATGCACGCGGCCCTGGAGGCCGGTCAGCCGATATCGCTGGCGAAGGTCGATCCTTTCGTGGACGGTACGGCTGTTGGCCGGGCGGGCGCGTTGCCCTTCCATATCGCCTCGCAGTTCGTCGACTGCGTGCTGGTTGTGCCCGAGGGCGCAGTGTGCACGGAGATGCTGGAGCTCTATCAGTCGGACGGCGTCATCGCTGAACCCGCTGGTGCACTCGCATCCACGGCTGCGCACGTATACCTGACGGATCCCGCGGATCGCAAGGCCCTGCTGGGCCGCTCCGACGGCGCCATCGTGTGCGTCGTGTCGGGCGGCAACAACGACCTGACGCGCTACGCGGAGGTCATGGAACGCTCGCTGCGCCATGAGGGCCTGCGTCACTACTTCCTCGTGACGTTCCCGCAGCAGCCGGGCATGCTGCGCATGTTCCTAGAGGATGTACTGGGACCCGCGGACGATATCGTGCACTTCGAGTACACGAAGAAGAATAACCGCGAACTCGGTCCCGCCCTCGTGGGTATCGATCTGACGAACCCGGATGATATCAACGGGTTGCGTCACCGCATGGAGGCTTCTCCTCTGCACGTGGAGGAGCTGCCGCTGGATTCGGAGATTACGCGGCTCGTGATCTAAGAGGCGCACGCAGCGCTGGAGAGGGGCGCGGTTTCACCGTACGAGGCCGTGGCCCCTCTCCTCTTGTGTCTGTCCCCGGGTGCGTGGCTGGGTGGGGAGCCGCCCGGGATTGGTCGCTTGCCTCATGCGCGGTGGCGCAGCCGGGATGACGGCGGGGGCCATCGCGAGGGGTGTCAGGCGGCGAGGGTGACGGGGCGGGTGACGCGCACACGGACGGCGGGCGTGGAATTGAAGCGGTAGCCTGCGCCGCGAACCGTGGAGATCAGGTCGGGCAGGATGGAGAGCTTCTTACGCAGGCGGCGGATGTGAGCATCCACGGTACGGGAGTCGGAGCCGAGTTCTGCGTGCGCCCACACGGACGCGAAAAGTTCGTCGCGGGTGACAGCACGGTCGGCGTTGGCAGCCAGGTGGGCCAGGAGGTCGTGTTCCTTGGCGGACAGGCCTGCGTCGCGTCCGTCGAGGGTGACCTGTCCGCGGTCGATGTCAATGTCGATGCGGGAGGAACTCAGTCGCAGGCCGGCGAGAACGTCAAGAAATTCCTCGTAGGAGGTGGGGGTGTCGTTGGCGGCGCGGGCGGGGGCGGCAGAGGTGTTGACGAGGGTCATGGGTGTATCCGATTCTTCGGGGCCGCACTCCCACTATCGGCGTGGGTATATCACTGCGGCGGTGATTGAC